>DATGDX010000088.1:0-1664 GCA_035310665.1 Mycobacteriales bacterium
CCGCTGGTTCTCGGGGTGGCGAAACGAAGCAGCGCGCCGAGGCCCTCGCGCGGGGACGCGTCGACGTCGCCGGGCACGAGTCGCACCGCCGCGTCGGTGCCGAGCGCCGCGCGCAGCAGCACGTCCGGAAGCGGCGCCTGCTGGGGGTGCTCGACCCCCATGGCGTGGAGGTCGTCGGCGGTCAGCCCGAGCTGGGTCGGTTGCGGCCCGAACTCGGCCGTGCGCGACGCGTCGATCTGGTCGGTGAGCAGCAGCGTGTCGACCTGCGCCATCCGCAGCGCGGCGACGGTGTCGGCCGCGCCGTCGCTCGCCCGGTCGCCCTGACCGCGCTCCTCCGCGAACGTCTCGAGCAGCTGAAGGGTGTCCCGGCGCGCGAGCTCTCCGAGCTTGTCGAGGACCCGCGCCGCGACCAGGGCCTCCGACCCGTCCGCGCTGCGGCCGCCCTCGACGGTCGTCCACAGCGGCTTGACGTGCTCCGGCAGGTTGTCGGCGACGAGCGTGAGGGCCCGCACGTCGCCGGTGGCGACGACGAGCCGCGCGCCAACATCGGCGGCGACCTTGGCGACGGTTCCCGCGACCTCCTTCGCGTTGCGCTCCCAGCTCTCCTCGGCACGTGCCTGGTAGCGCCGCTGGGACCACCCGCCGGGCCCGACCTTCCGGATCGGCCACTCGTCGCCCTTCACCTCCGCCGACTCCACCGGCTCCTCAACCCCGGCGTAGGCGTCGATGTCCGCCCCGACGCGATCGACGCGGACGACGAGGTGGGGCACGCGGAGGCTCAGTGACTCGACGAGCGGCAGCAGCGCGGGCAGCGCGCTCACCGACACCGTGACCTCCTGTGCGGGCTGCTCCGGCAGGCTGGTGGCGAGCAGGACCCGCCCGTGCGCCGCGACCAGCACGCGTTGCCCGCCCGGCTCGTGCCCGCCGACCGCGGCGGTGAGGGCCTCGCGCGTCGCCCGGTCGACGCCGCGTTCCTCGAGGTCGCGCAGCAGGTTCTGCCAGCGCAGCTCGTGCTGCTGCGCCGCGTTCGGCACGTCACTCGGTGTCGCCAGGTAGATCGTGACGAACGGGCCCTCCACGGCGTAGAGCCTCGCCAAGCTCGCGGTCTCCACCGGCGACCTCCGGACCTCGATGCTGCCTTCTCCGGGCATTCCCGCCCTGATTCTCTCGCACCCGTCCGCGACCGGCTGACGGCGCACCGCTTCCTCGGCCGGTCGCGCCGTCAGCGATCTGAGGGTGGGTCGGTCATGTAAGGGACACCGGCGCTTGATCGGAGCTGGGGTCCCAGGGTTGTATGAGCATCCCGGTTGGTCCGGTGGTGTGGCGTCGAGAACCGGTCTGAGGAAGGTCCTGCGGGGCTGCGCCTCGTTCGTTTGATTGCCGCCCGTCGGCCCGGCCACGGATGCCCCGGATGAGGGAAGTGGGCCGGCCCGTGGAGGTCGGGCCCGGTTGCAGCACATGAGTGGGAGCCGTCGTTGGGCTCGTGCTCCTGGGGGCCGTGGTCAGTGAGGAGACGCCGCCGCCGCGGGCCGTCGGGTGTCGACTGGCAGGGTGGGGAGGGGCCGATGGAACGACGGTTGGTGGGGATCGACCTGGGGATCGCGTCGGCGCACACGGTGCGGGTGCTGCGCGGCGACGGAAGCGAGGTGTGTCGGCGCCGGGCC
>DATGDX010000089.1:0-6835 GCA_035310665.1 Mycobacteriales bacterium
GGGCATCTCGCCGCCTTCGGTTGATCGGACCTGAAGCGGGGCCCACTCGCCGACCGGCTGGTCGAGCGAAACGGCGACCTCGACCGAGCGGGTGTCGCGGCGCAGCCCGGTGCGCAGCACCTTGAGCGCGCTCTCCTTCGCTGACCACACGAGGTTGGCGGCGAGGTGCCGGGCATCCTCGTCGGCCGCTCCGGCGACGAGCCGCTGCTCCCGGGGGGTCAGGAAGTCGCGCACGAACCCGGACGTGCGCGGTTCGACGATCTCCAAGTCGATCCCCACCGCACCGGCACCCGGGTTGACGAGGCACACCGCCCACCCCGCCCGGTCGGTCAGGGACAGCGGAAGGTCGAGGGGCGCGCCGTCCAGGTAGGCCACCGGTGCCCCGGTCGGCGCGTTGCGCACCTCGAGGCGGGCGAGCGCCGCGAGATCCGGGTCCTCACCGAGCCCGATAGCGCGGGCCAACGCGTGCTTCGCCGTCCAGCGCGCCACGAGGTATTCGGTGCGCCGCTTGGTGAACCGCAGCGTCGCCACGCGCGCGGTCTCGAACGGGCCCAGCCAGCCGACCCCGGGCGGCAGGTGGGTCTCGCCGCGCGCCAGCCATCTCACCCCGGCCTCACCGCAGCGCCCCCAGCGTGGATCACTCGAACTCGACGAGCACCTGGCCGCCGGACACTGCCTCGCCCGGCGCCACCGTGATGGCAGCCACCTTGCCCTGCACCGGCGCGGTGATCTCGGTCTCCATCTTCATGGCCTCGAGCACCAGCAGCGTGTCGCCGGGCTCGACGACCTGGCCACCGTCGACGTTGACCCGCACGACCGTGCCGGAGATCGGCGCGCGCAGCACCTTCTCCTCGGTCGCGGGGGCACGGGCGTGCGTCGGCACCACCTCGGCGGGCGGTGGGGTGACCCCACCGGACACCAGGAACGAGCCCAGCGTGGGCGTGGGCTCCGGCTCGACATCGACGACGACGTCGTAGTCGGTCCCGTTGACCGTCACCTTCAGCTTCATCGACATTGCCGAGCCATCCCTGGTCGCGGTGAGGTGGTGGGCACGCGGAACCTATCGCGGCCCGTGCCCGCCGTGCGTGCCGTGGGCCACGTGCGGGCCGTGCGGGACCATGTGCGAGGCCTGCACGGCGGCTCGGCCCTGTTGCGCCCACGCGGCACCGTGCCGGAAGTGGATCTGACGGATCGTGGCCCGCTTGCCGAGGTAGGCGGCGACCGCCCCGGAGATGGCGAGGACGGTTTCGATCGGCAGCGGCCCGGGGTGGGCGCGCGCCGCGGCGAGTTCGAGCTCGAGCCGCTCGACGCGGCGCGTCAGCTTCTCCACGAGCCGGTGCAGGTCGGCGACGGTTGCGGTGTCGATCTCGGTTGTCATGCTCACTCACATCGGGATGAGGCCGTGCTTCTTCGCCGGACGCAGGTCGCGCTTGGTGGTCAGCGCCTCGAACGCCTGCGCCACCACGCGCCGGGTCACGGCCGGTTCGATGACGTCGTCGACCAGCTGGCTGGATGCCGCGACGTACGGATTGGCGAATGTTTCGCGGTAGGTCTCGATGAGCTCCGCCCGCTTGGCCGCCTGGTCCTCGGCGGCGGCGATCTCGCGCCGGAACACGATCTCGGCGGCACCTTCCGCGCCCATGACCGCGACCTCCGCGGTCGGCCAGGCGTAGGAGCGGTCGGCGCCGAGGGCCTTGCTGCACATGGCGATGTATCCGCCGCCGAAGGCCTTGCGCACGATAATCGTCACCTTCGGCACCGTCGCGGCGGAGTAGGCGAACAACACCTTCGCGCCGTGGCGGATGATGCCGTCGTACTCCTGGCCGACCCCGGGGAGGAAGCCCGGAACGTCGACGAACGTCAGCAGCGGGATGTTAAAGGCGTTGCAGAAGCGCACGAACCGAGTGATCTTGTCCGAGGCGTTAATGTCGAGGACGCCGGACAGCACCAGCGGCTGGTTCGCGACGACCCCGATCGTGCGGCCGGTCATCCGGGCGAACCCGACCACGACGTTCCCGGCGTAGCCGGCCTGCACCTCGAGGAAGTCCGCGCCGTCGACGACGTTCGCGATGATTTCGCGCATGTCGTAGGGGCGCTTCGGGTCAGCCGGGACGATGTCGTTGAGCCGCGGGTTGGGCTCGACCGTGTCGTCGGACTCGACCTCGGGCGGGTCCTCGGTGTTGTTCGACGGCAGGAAGGTCAGCAGCTTCTTCGCGATGAGGAGGGCATGCCGGTCGTCCTCGGCAACGAAGTGCACGACCCCGGACCGGGCCATGTGGACGTCGGGGCCGCCCAGTTGTTCGGCGGAGACGACCTCCCCGGTCACCTGCTGGATGACGTCGGGGCCGGTGATGAACATCCGCGCGGCCCGCGTCTGGATGATGAAGTCGGTCAGCGCGGGCGAGTAGGCGGCGGCGCCGGCGCACGGGCCGGCCAGGATCGTGATCTGCGGGACGACGCCGCTGAGCAGCACGTTGTGGTAGAAGATCCGCCCACAGCCGTCGAGCGCGACGATTCCCTCCTGGACCCGCGCGCCGCCCGAGTCGTTGATGAAGATGAACGGCGTCCCGGTCTTCAGCGCGGCCGCGAGCGCCGCCTCCACCTTGTCGGCGTGCACCTCGCCGATCGTGCCGCCGGACGCGGTGAAGTCCTGGCTGGCGACGTGGACGACGCGGCCGAGCACGGCCGCCTGACCGGTGACGACGGCGTCCGCCGCGATTTCCCGGCCGGCCATGCCGAACATCGTCGCCCGATGCTCGACGAACATGCCGGTCTCCTGGAACGTGCCGGGGTCCACCAGCTCCTCGATGCGCTCGCGCGCCGTGAGCTTGCCCTGCGCGTGCTGCTTCTCGACGTTGCGCTCGCCGCCGCCGGCCGCCACCTCCTCCCGGCGCCGCTCCAGCAGCTCGATCCTCGACTTCATGCTCTCGTTGGCCACGGCAGTCCTTACGCGGGGGCGACGGACACGGTGTGCGGGGTGCCGTTCACGGTCACTTTGTACGTGACGGGCGTGCGGACCGGGCCGCCCGGCTGCGCACCACTCGCGGCGGCCGCGGCGTCCTGGGCGATCTCCTTCGGGTCCTTGCTGACGTTCTTCGGGCCCTCCGGGCGGGTGTGGAAGAACGTGGGCGCGACCTGGGGGAACAGCGCGTAGGTCAGCACGTCCTCCTCGTTGCCGTGGGAGCCCTCGATCGCGTTGGCGTCGCTGGTCAACTGCTCCCACTCGGGCGGCTGCAGGTCCGCCGGCCGCTCGGTAATCGGCTTCTTCTTGGCCTGCTTTTCCGCGAGCGCGATGACCTCGGGGTTACGCTCGCCGATCGTCTTGCCGTAGTAGCCGAGCATGAGGTCGGCGAACTCGCCGGTGAGCACCTTGTACCGCCCCATCAGCACGTTGAACACGGCCTGCGTGCCGACGATCTGGCTGGACGGCGTCACCAGCGGCGGGTAGCCCGCGTCCTTGCGGACCCGCGGCACCTCGTCGAGCACCTCCTTGAGCTTCTCCCCCGCCCCCTGGGCCTTCAGCTGGCTCTCCATGTTGGAGATCATCCCGCCGGGGATCTGGCTCTTGAAGATCTCGGTGTCCACGCCGGTGATGTTCGACATGAACTCGGCGTACCGCGGCCGGACCTCCGCGAAGTGGTCCTTGATGGGCACGAGGTGGTCCATCTCCAGGTCCGTCGTGTACGGCGTGCCGTCGAGCATCTCGACGAGGCTCTCGGTCGGGTTGTGCCCCGGGCCGAGGCTGAGTGAGCTGATGGACGTGTCGACGCAGTCGGCACCGGCCTCGATGGCCTTCATCAGGGAGACCAGCGTGACGCCGGTGGTGGCGTGGCAGTGCAGGTGGACGCGGACGTCCCGACCCAGGTCCTCCTTGATGGCCTTGACGATGTCGTAGGCCGGCTGCGGCTGCAGCAACGCGGCCATGTCCTTGAGGCACAACGAGTCGCAGCCCAGGTCCATCAGCTCCCGCGCCATCTGCACGTAGCCCTGCACCGTGTGCAGCGGGCTGATCGTGTAGCAGATGGTGCCCTGCGCGTGCGCCCCCTCCCGCTTCACGGCCTTGATGGCGCGCTCCACGTTCCGGATGTCGTTGAGCGCGTCGAAGACCCGGAAGACGTCCATGCCGTTGGCCACCGACTTGCCCACGAAACGGTCCACGACCGAGTCCTCGTAGTGGCGGTAGCCGAGGAGGTTCTGCCCGCGCAGCAGCATCTGCAGCCGGGAGTTCGGCATGAGCTCGCGGAACGTCCGCAGTCGCTCCCAGGGGTCCTCGTTGAGGAAGCGGATGCAGGCGTCGTAGGTCGCGCCGCCCCAGCACTCGACGCTCCAGTAGCCCGCCGCGTCGATGTCCTCGCACGCCGAGACCATGTCCTCCAGGGCCATCCGGGTGGCGCACAGGCTCTGGTGGCCGTCCCGCAGGACGAGTTCGGTGACGTCAATCTTGCGCTCCACGCGGACACGCCTCCTTTGACCTGAACGGCGCGCGGGTCGTTCCTCGCCCTGCCCGAGCCCCCGGCCGGGCTTTCCCTCCCGGCGGCCGTGCCTACGCTACCCGCGGCGCCGCAGGGGCGGCATCTCGGACGTCGACGGCTCGGTCGAATACCCGTCCACAGGCCGGCAACACCCCCCACCCCGGGGCGGCGGGTTCACCGTCGTCTTCCTCCTCACGTTCGCCGGCACGGTCCCCGTCGATCCAGGTGATCCATGCCGTGCTCGGGGACGCCGCCCGCGTCCATCACGGAGCGTGTAGTCTCCGAGACTCCGGTCAGGAATGGCAACTTTCGTCGGAGAATCTGAAATCATGGAGCATGACTTGATCGAGGATGTGGTCCGGCGGAACGTGGTGTCGCTCCGCCGCGTGCATCTCGACGAGACGCGAGGCAGGCAAGGGCGACCGGCGCCCGGGCAAGACCGCCCGCGGCCCGGTAGCGGCGAGCGCGAGTGGACTCAGGAGGAGGTGGCGCAGCGTCTCGGGCTGGCGCGCACGACGTACACGGCGATTGAACGCGGGGAACGCGGGATCAGTATCTCGGACCTGCTGGCCCTGGCATATGTCCTCGACGTGGCACCGATCACGCTGCTGACTCCGCCACTCGAAGATCCCGATACCGTCACGGTTCGAGCCTCCGGCGGCAACGCGCCGGTGTTGGGGACG
The DNA here is from genome assembly GCA_035310665.1 of Mycobacteriales bacterium. Lineage (GTDB taxonomy): Bacteria > Actinomycetota > Actinomycetes > DATGDX01 > DATGDX01 > DATGDX01. The sequence goes on from DATGDX010000089.1 coordinate 5,156, forward strand.
GTGACCGCGCGGCGACTGCGCGACTGGCTCGTTGGCCTGCAGCGCCTGCCCGGCCAGGACCTCCGGTTTTTCCGACGGCAGGCGCTTCGTCGCCACACCGCGATCGCGCAGGCCGACGCGCGGGTACGGGGCCGCTTCGGTCGGGAGCCCCAACCGGGTCCGGGCAGCCGACCCGACGAACTCGACGCGGCAGAGCAGTACCTCGCGCGGATGCGGAGCGCGCTCGACCGCGACGACGTCGAGGCCGCGGAGCACTACGCGGAGGGGGTCGAGGAGGCGATGTTCATGGCCTTGCGACGAGCAAACGGCGAGACAACTCGAGATGACTGGCTAAGCCGCGCGGAACGACGTGAAAGGCACGAGGATGCGTAAAGGGGCGACGGTGAGGGGACGGTCTATCAGCGCCCCAATGGCACGTGGGCCGGACAGATGATGGTCCGGACGGTGGAGGGGGGCTGGAAGCGGAAGACGGTGTACGGGTCGACGCAGCGGGACGTCCTGCACAAGATCACAAAAATACGCCGCGCGGTGGACGAGGGCGTCGCGCTGTCGACCAGTCGACCTCCGACCTTGGCCGAGTACGGCGCGACCTGGCTGGGCGCCACGCTCGCCACTGCCGTGCACCTCGGTCACCTCAAGCAGTCGACCCAGAACTCGTACGAAGATCAGTGGCGAAGGCACATCGAGCCGGCGCTCGGGCGGTATCGTCTCGATGCCCTGACGCCCGCGGTACTCCGCTCATGGCTCGCCGCTAAATCGTCCAAGCAGAGCGCACGCGGACGACCGCTCTCGCCGCGCACCGTCCGCTACCTCCACGCGATCCTGCGCAAGGCCCTCACTGATGCCGTCCGCGACGGTCTGGTAGCGCGCAACGTGGCCATGCTGGTCGAACCACCTCGGGGCGGGGGCCGGCGCGTGCAGCCGCTGTCGGACGCGGAGGCGGGGAAGTTGCTCGGAGTCGCGGCCGGCGACCGGCTCGCGGCGCTGTGGTACGTCTACGTCGGCCTCGGCCTCCGCCGCGGCGAGGGCCTCAATCTGATGGACGGGTTCCTGAGCGGCATCGGGGCATGATCCAAATCCGGTTGCAGTACCGGTTGCAGTCCCGGCCGTCCGCGGACGGGCGCTACCGGGCAGCGACATGGCTCTCGGTGCGCTCACCTGCGGGTTTCTCTGCGCGCTCGGAGGGACTCGAACCCCCAACCTTCTGATCCGTAGTCAGATGCTCTGTCCGTTGAGCTACGAGCGCACGCGTGCATCGGTCGTACGTCAGTGGAGCATAACGCTTCGCTGCCCCGGCCACCGCGCTGCGCGGAGGACCCGGGAAACCGGACAATGCGCCCAGCAGCGGACGAGCGGAGGAGAGACCGTGGCGGTCGAGCTTGGGATCACGTGGGCGAGGGCTGCCTCTGTCGTCATCACCGCAGTCGTGATCTACCTCGCGCTGGTCATCTACGTACGCGCGGTGGATCAGCGCAGCCTCGCCGCGATGTCGAGCTTCGACTTCGGCGTCGCGGTCGCACTCGGGGCGGTCATCGGGCGCACCGTCCTTCTCCTGCAGCCGACCCTGCTCACCGGTCTGGTCGCGATGACCGTGCTGTTCGCGACGCAGGCCGCGTTCGGCGCGCTGCGCACCCACCGACGTGTGGACCGTCTGCTGAACCGCCCGCCGGTGCTGCTGAT
>DATGDX010000090.1:0-2739 GCA_035310665.1 Mycobacteriales bacterium
CGGCCGTCACCCAGCCGCCAGCCACCCCCGTGCTGGCAGTGGGGGCAGACGAACCCGGCCGGCCAGCGCAGCCACTCCAGGTAGTCCAGGCAGTCCGCGTCGGTCCGGAACCAGGCCTGCAGCTCGCCCACGGACCGCGGACAGTGCACGCCCGCCCGAGGGTGATCCACGAACTCAGGCTACTCCGTTTAGATGGATAGCCCTAGACCGGCTAATCGGCCGAGATCATTTCGGCGGATTAACGAATCGCTCAGTGCGCTTGCGGCCGGGTTCGTTGCTCGAGTCGGCGCAGCCGTTCCTCGTGTCGTCGGACGTTGTCGGCGACAGCCTCGAGCGCGGTGCCCAGGTGGGCGATCTCCGCGGTGAGCCCGGACAGGGTGCGCGCTTCGGCCTGCCGGGTGCGGTGTTCCTCCACCACGGCGCGCAGCTGCGGGTCGCGGTAGAGGGTGGCTCGGCCTATGTGCGCGCCGGCGGCGACCGCGGTGAAGGTGATCGGCTGGCCGGCGTCGAGGAGCTGGGCGCAGGCTCGTTCGACTCGAGCCAGCGGAGGACTCATGCGCCCGGTGGTGCCGCGAGGAGCGCGTCGAGGCGGGCGATCAGGCGGCGGTGCCGGTCGGCCTCGTCGGCCCAGCCGCGGGCGTCCGCGTCTACGGCGAGCGCCTGCGCGTCAGCGCGCTGGGCGGCCAGGCCGGGCAGGTAGGCGGCGTCGGTGTGAAAGCTCGGGCAGTGCTCGCAGATGTTGGCGTAGGGGCAGGCGCCCTGCGCGGGTGCCCGCAGGCAGTAGCCGGCGCCGAGCCGGGTCTTGACTGCGGCCGTCTCGGTCCAGGGCGCGCCGCCGGTGACGTCGACGAGCGGCAGGCCGGGCCGTCCCGCCGGCAGTGGCCCGATGCGGCTCTTGGCGAGGTCGAGCGCGCGTTCGTACTCGGCGCGCACGGTGGTGTCGAACAGCCGGGCGTAGCGCAGGCTCATCGCCGCCGAGACGTGCCCGAGCAGCGCCATCAACGCCTGCAACGACACTCCGGCGTTCACCAGGGCGGTGGCGAAGGTGTGCCGCAGCTGGTGCGGGGTGACGTGCTCCAGTCCGGCGGCGGTCGCGGCCCGGGTCAGTTCGGCGCGGAGCGCGTGTGCTGAGAGCCACCGGCCGTGGTGGGTGAACAGGAACTGCGCCGGTCGGCCGGTGCGCGGGTGCCGGACCGGCCGACCGGCGGACCGGGTGGACGCGATGCGGTCCACCAGCAGCAGGGTTTCCTCATCGAGCGGCACCATCCGCTCGGTGTCGAGCTTGCCCAGCGGCACCTTCAGCCACGATCCCTGCCCGGGGACCTCGTGCACGCAGTCGAGTTCGAGGTCGAGCAGCTCGCCGATGCGCAGCCCGCAGCCGCGCTGCAGCAGCAGCGCGTCGGCGGCCAACCGGTTCGCCGAGGCGGCGAGCGCGTCGGACAGCCGCCGGTCGGCGTCGACCGGCAGGTAGCGCGGCAGCGGCCGCGGCAGCCGGGGCAGGTCGGAGCGGAACAGCAGCCGGCGGGCCGGCCCGTCCTCCCAGCCCCACTCGCTGATCTCGGCGAGGAAGTTCGCCACCGCGTGCACCCGCCGGGCCTGGTCGGCCACGCTGATCGGCGCGCCGGTCACGCTGTTGGTCGCCGTGGCTTGCGAGGTCAGGAACGGCTCGATGTGCCGGCGCCGGTCGAGCGCGGCCAGCAAGGACAGCTCCGGGTCGTGCGCGGCGAGGAACCGGCCGAAGTGCGCCAACCGGGTGGCCAGGCTGCTCACCGTCTTGGGCCGGCAGGTGGCCTGCTTGCGCTGCAGGTAGCCGACGAACGCCCGGCGCAGCGGCTCGGGAACCTCGGCCATCCGCGCCTCGAACGGCAGCGCGGTCTGCGCCGGCGGCGCCGGACTGGCCAGCACGCCGAGGTGGAACAGCACCTGCCGGGTGGTGTGAAGCGCGGTGCGGTAGTGCCGCCAGCCGCGGCCGGTGCGCTGCTGCCGGGCCCGGCACGCCTCCGCGAGATCGGCCAGGTCGGTCTCGGTGAGTCCGTCGAGGTCGAGTCCGTCGAGGTCCCGCCCGGTCTCGATCAACAGCCGGGCGACGACCTGGGAGGCCACCCCGGAAGCCCTCCGCGCGCTGAATCCGAGCTCGCGGGCGGCGGCGACGAACCGGTCCAGGTCCGGCTGCACCGCGCTGCCGGCGAGATCGCGCCAGAAGCTGGACTGAACCGTACTGGGAACGCGAGAGGCTGTGGTTAGCTCGCCTTCGCCAGCTTGGCGATGGCGTTAGCATGCCGCATTTCCCGCTCGATCGGGGTCAAGTAGTCGATCGAGGAGTGCAATCTCTCGGTGTTATACCACTGAACCCATGCCGCGGTCTCTCGCTCCACCTCCCGCATGCCCGACCAGTTGCGCCCTGCCGCCCTCTCGCCGATGAGTTCGGTCTTGTAAACCCCGATGGTCGACTCCATGAGGGCGTTGTCGAGGGCGTCGCCGATCGTGCCGATCGACCCGAGCATCTCCTGCTTCTCCAGTTCCTCACTGAAGGCAATAGCAGTATACTGCGACCCGGCGTCAGAATGGTGGATAATCCCGTTACTGGTGAACTCGCTGCTGATCCGGCGGCGGGTTGCCAACGCCATACGCAACGCGTCCAGCACGAGGTGTTCTCTCTTGTCGGTAGACACGTTCCAGCCGAGAATCCGGCGGGAGAACACATCGGTGATGAAGGACACATAGACGAAACCGCAGGTC
>DATGDX010000091.1:0-5162 GCA_035310665.1 Mycobacteriales bacterium
ACCACGCGCCGCCGAGCGGGTCGGCGACGTTGGCGACGCCCGTCTCCTCCAGGATCACGTGTTGGGTGCGCAGTGCGATCTGGGCCGCGCGCTCGGTCGGCAGTGCGAGAACCTCGTCGAGGGCGTTGGTGTGCAGCGAGTTGGTGCCGCCGAGCACCGCGGCGAGCGCCTCGATCGCGGTGCGGACGACGTTGTTCTCCGGCTGCTGGGCGGTGAGCGACACCCCGGCGGTCTGCGTGTGGAACCGGAGCGACTGCGCCTTGTCCGTCGTCGCCCCGTAGACGTCCCGCAGCCACCGGGCCCAGATCCGGCGCGCCGCCCGGAACTTCGCGATCTCCTCGAAGAAGTCGATGTGCGCGTCGAAGAAGAACGACAACCCGGGGGCGAACCGGTCGATGTCCAGGCCGCGGGACAACCCGAGCTCGACGTAGCCGAACCCGTCGGCGAGGGTGAACGCGAGCTCCTGCGCCGCCGTCGCGCCCGCCTCGCGGATGTGGTAGCCGGAGACGGACAGCGGCTTGTACGCCGGGATCTCCCGCGCGCAGAACTCCATGAGGTCGCCGATGAGCCGCAGGTGCGGCTCCGGCGGGAACAGCCACTCCTTCTGCGCGATGTACTCCTTGAAGATGTCCGTCTGCAGCGTGCCGTTCAGTCGCCCGATGTCGACGCCCTGGCGCTCGGCGGCCACGAGGTACATGCAGAAGACGGGGACGGCGGGCCCGTTGATGGTCATCGACGTGGTGACGTCGGCCAGCGGGATCCCGGCGAACAGCAGATCCATGTCGGCGGCGGAGTCGATCGCGACCCCGCAGTGGCCCACCTCGCCCACCGAGCGCGGGTCGTCCGAGTCGCGCCCCATCAACGTCGGCATGTCGAAGGCGACCGACAGGCCGGTGCCGCCGGAATCTAAGATCATCTTGTAGCGCTCGTTGGTCTGCCGGGCGTTGCCGAACCCGGCGAACTGCCGGATCGTCCACGGCTTGCCCCGGTAGCCGGTGGCGTGCAGCCCCCGCGTGAACGGGAACTCTCCCGGCCAGCCGATCCGCTCGATCCCCGGCTGGTCGCTGCACGGCGGCGGGCCGTAGACCGGGTCCACCTCGAGTCCGGACAGCGTGGTGAAGTCTACGGCCCGGACCTGCCGGGCCGCGCGTGCGCGGTCGTAGCGGTCCTGCCAGCGGGCCCGGCCGGCCTCGATCTCGTTCGCGTTCACCTTGGCGTCCACCGGGCCTCCAGGTCGTCGTCGGCTCCGACGCCAGCGTACCTACCCGGACATCGCGCCCGCCGACCCGTCGCCAGGCGCCCGGTCGCGTGATTGGTCCCGGTTTCGGAGATCGTCCGAGGATTGCGCCGATCGGAGCAACGAGGGCGCACGAAGCCGCCGATGGGATCGACACGTGCAGCACGCGCCCGACCGTTATCACGGGGGAGACGGTTGATGAATCGACGAACCGGGATCCGGCGCGGCACCGCCGCGCTCGCGTCGCTGCTGGCCCTGGCGGCCCTGCCCGCGGAGACGCACCCGCCGCCGGCCGCCGTTGCCGCCACGGTCGCCGGCGGCGGCACCCGGCCCGACACCGCGGTGCTGGGCGCCAAATGGGGCGACGACACGACCGGGGAGGGCAAGAAGGCCTCCGCCGAGACCGGCGTCTGGGACGCCAAGAAGGACCTCGGCTCGCTGTACTCGCTCACCAAGTCGACCGGTGCGCAGGACGCCTGGACGCGGAAAGACGCCGGCGGGCGGTGGATCACGGGCAAGGGCGTCACGGTCGCGTTGATCGACACGGGGATCGCCCTGGTGCCCGGGCTCGACGGCCCAGGCAAGGTGGTGAACGGGCCCGACCTGTCGTTCGAGAGCCAGGCGCCGGGCACGCGGTACGTCGACGGCTACGGCCACGGGACCCACCTGGCCGGGATCATCGCCGCACGTGACGCCGGCGTGGCGGCGGGACAGGAAGAAGAAGGGCGACGGCGTGGTCGGGGTGGCCCCGGACGCCCGCATCCTCAACGTCAAGGTCGGCAGCGCCGACGGCGGCGTGGACGTGACCCAGGTGGTCGCCGCGGTGGACTGGGTCGTGCAGCACCGCCGGGACAACGGGATGAACGTCCGGGTCATCAACCTGTCCTACGGCACGCACTCCCGGCTGTCGTACACCAGCGACCCGCTGGCCCACGCGGTCGACAACGCCTGGCGCGCCGGGATCGTCGTGGTCGCCGCCGGCGGCAACGACGGCACCGAGGCGTCGCTGACGATGCCCGCCGCGGACCCGCAGGTGCTCTCGGTCGGCGCGGTCGACCACCGGGGAACCGCGGGCGCAGCCGACGACGGGGTCGCCGGGTTCTCGAACGTCGGAAGCCCGGACCGGCACCTCAACGTGGTGGCTCCCGGCAAGTCCGTGGTGTCGCTGCGCTTGCCCGGCTCGTACGCGGACCGGGGCCACCCCGAGGGGCTCGTCCCCGGGGAGGTCAGCGGCCGGCTGTTCCGCGGCAGCGGCAGCTCGCAAGCCGCCGCGGTCGTGTCCGGCGCCGCCGCGCTCCTGCTGCAGCAGCGGCCCCGGCTCACCCCGAACCAGGTGAAGTGGATTCTGGGCAGGAGCGCGCGAGCGCTGCCCGGGGCCGCGGGACGGACCGCGACGTACGACGTTCTCGACCTCACGTCGGCGCTGCGGACGGCGACGCCGTCCTCAGCGACCGCCGCCCAAGACGCCGCGGCGACCAGGGGCGACGGCGCGCTCGACCTCGCCCGCGGCGACGGGCGGATCGTCGATCCCGACAACGGCGTCGCCCTCGCGGGCGATGTCGACGCGTTGGGCACGCCCTGGAACGGGGCCCACTGGGCGGCGGCCTCGACGGCCCGGGCGTCGTGGACCGGCGGGACGTGGAACGCCCGGAGCTGGTCGGGCGACGGCTGGACCGCGCCGTCCTGGGCCGGGCCGGCCTGGGATGCGGCCGCCTGGACCGGCGTGTCGTGGTCCGGCGCCGACTGGGCCTCGCGCCGCTGGAGCAGCGACGCATGGGTGTCCCGGCGCTGGTCCGGCGAGGACTGGGCGTCCCGGCGCTGGTCCGGCGAGGACTGGGCGTCCCGGCGCTGGTCCGGCGAGGACTGGGCGTCCCGCCGCTGGTCCGGTGACGGGTGGTCGTCGCGGCGGTGGAGGGCCACGACTGGGCCGTCAGCAGCAGCCGCTGGTGACGCGGCGCGACGAGCCAGGTGATCGACGGGGCGGGTCCTTGACCAGGGGCCCGCCCCCGCCGATGCAGGAGGCGTGGACGCAGCCGCGGCACCGCGAGACCGCGAGGGCGTGCGACGGTTCGCCGTGGCCGGTCTCACGGTCGCCATCGCGCTCGCGGCAGCCGCGTTGTTCTCCGTCGTCGTCCGTCGGGCCGGCCCGGCGTACCCCGAGCTGGTTCTCCCATGGCTGCTGCTGGCGCCCGCGTTCGCCCTCGCCGAGGTCTTCGTCCTCCACCTGCCGAACGCGCGCAGCGCCCACACCGTCGGCCTGCGCGAAGTCCCCGCCGTCGTCGGTCTCGCGCTGGTCACCCCGGCCGGCTAAGTCGCCGCCCAGCTTCTCGGCGCCGGGCTCGCCCTCGCGCTGCACCAGCGGCAGCGGGGGCAGAAGCTGGCGTTCAACCTGGCGATGTACGGCCTCGAGGCGAGCCTCGCCGTCACCGTCTACCGGCTCGTGCTCGGCGACGCCGGTCCGGCGCACCCCCGCGGCTTCGCGGCGGCCCTGGCCGCGGTGCTGGCCGTCGACCTGGTGACCGCCACGCTCGTCACGCTCGTCCTCGCGCTCGCCGACGGTGAGCTCGACGCCGACGTGCTGCGCGGTGCCGCGAGCGGGGCGGTGGCCGCGGCGGCCAACGCGTGTCTGGCGCTGCTGGTCGTCGTCGTCCTGATCGACGAGCCCGTCGCGCTGCCCTTGCTCGGGGTCCTGCTGGTCGTGCTCTTCCTCGCCTACCGCGGGCAGATGACGCTGACCCGCGGACACGCCCGGCTCCAGGTGCTCTACCGGTTCGTCGGGTCCGCGGGACGCTCCGTCGACCTGGACGAGGCCGCCGCGACGGTCCTGGCCGAGGCCCGTTCGCTGATGCGCAGCGAGCACGCGGAGCTCGTCGTCTTCACCCCCGGGACCACCGGGGGCGGCGGGGTCCGCCTCGTGCTGCACCCGGACGGGCGCGTGGAGCACCGCGACGACGTGCGCCCGGCGGAGTGGTGGGCCCCCGCGGTCGAGGGCGGGCTGCTGCTCCCCCGCGCGGGGACGGGCGAGCCGGGCCGCGAGGCGCTGACCGCGGCCGGCTGCCGCGACGGGGTCGTCGCCCCGCTGCGCGCCCGCGACCAGGTGATCGGTGTCCTGGCCGTGACCAACCGGCTGTTCGAACTCGAGACGTACGACGCGGCGGACCTCACGCTGTTCGAGACCCTGGCCGGGCACGCGGCGGTCGCCCTCGACAACGCGCGTCTGGTCGAGCACCTGCGCCGGCTCGCCGCGGAGCGGGAGCACCAGGCGCTGCACGACCCGCTGACCGGGCTCGCCAACTGGCTGGGTTTCCAGGAGCAGCTTCGGCACGTGCTGACCGGCGAGACGGGCACGGAGACCGCCCCGGAGACCGCCCCGGACGGCGAGCGTGGGGGCGCCGCCGTGGCCCTGCTCGACCTCGACGGCTTCAAGGAGGTCGACGACACGCTGGGGCACCCGGGGGTGACGAGTTGCTGTGCGTGATGGGTCAGCGGCTGCTGCAGGCGGCCGACGGGCAGCCGGTCGCCCGGCTCGGCGGGGACGAGTTCCTCGTCCTTCTCCCGGTCGCGCACCCGGAGGGCGCCCTGCGCGCGGCCCGGTCGCTCCTCACCCGGATCGCGGGGCAGGCGACCGCCGCCGGGGTGTCGGTTCCCGTCACCGCGAGCATCGGCGTGGCCTGTGCCCCGCGCGACGGAACCACGGCCGAGCAACTGCTGCAGCGCGCCGACGTCGCGATGTACGCCGCGAAGAGCGCCGGCTCCGGGGTCGAGGTCTACGACCCGGCCCGAGACCCGCACACCGAGCGGCGGCTGCGGCTCGTCACCGACCTGCAGCCGGCGCTCGACCGGGGCGAGGTCACCGTGTACTACCAGCCCAAGGCGGCCGCCGGCGACGGCCGAGTCGTCGGGGTGGAGGCGCTGGTCCGCTGGC
>DATGDX010000092.1:0-25618 GCA_035310665.1 Mycobacteriales bacterium
GGTTGTCGGCGTTCTCGCGTACCGCGCAGGTGTTGAACACCACGACGTCCGGGGTCTCGTCGGCCGCGGCCCGCGCGTAGCCCGCCTCCTCCAGCAGCCCGGCCAGCCGCTCCGAGTCGTGCGCGTTCATCTGGCAGCCGATCGTGCGGACCGAGTACGTGCGCGGCACCCGGCCAGCGTAGGGCGTGCCCCCGCCGCCGTGCGGTGCCGTCGATCATCTTTGCTGATCGTCGGCACCGGAGAGCACCCGTTTTGCCCGGTTTACGGGGTGCCGTTGACGACCGAAGCCCGGGGACGCGGCGCGGTCGCCCACTCGCGACGTACCGACCGTCTAGATTGGGGCCGCACCGACGATCTTCCCCAAGGCACAGAGGACGCACAGAGGACGCACAGAGGACGACGCCGTGCCCGGAACCCCGCTCGTCGTGCTGGAGCAGGTGAACAAGCGCTTCGGCGACCTTCACGTGCTCAAGGACGTAAGCCTGCGCGTCGATGCGGGCGAGGTGGTCGTCGTGATCGGGCCGTCTGGGTCCGGCAAGTCGACGCTCTGCCGGACGATCAACCGGCTGGAGACGATCGACTCCGGACGGATCCTCGTCGACGGCGAACCGCTGCCGGCGGAGGGCAAGGAGCTCGCCCGGCTGCGGGCCGACATCGGCATGGTCTTCCAGTCGTTCAACCTGTTCCAGCACAAGACGATCCTCGACAACGTCACCCTCGGGCCGATCAAGGCCAAGAAGATCAAGCGCGACAAGGCGGAAGCCCGGGCCCGGGAGCTGCTCGACCGGGTCGGCATCGGCGACCAGGCGCACAAGTACCCCGCGCAGCTGTCGGGCGGCCAGCAGCAGCGGGCGGCGATCGCGCGGGCGCTGGCGATGGACCCCAAGCTCATCCTGTTCGACGAGCCCACGTCGGCGCTCGACCCCGAGATGATCAACGAGGTCCTCGACGTCATGCACGCCCTCGCGAGGTCCGGCATGACCATGATCGTGGTGACGCACGAGATGGGGTTCGCCCGCCGCGCGGCCGACCGTGTCGTGTTCATGGCCGACGGCCAGATCGTCGAGCAGGCACCTCCCGAACAGTTCTTCACCGGCGCCCGCAGCGAGCGGGCCCGCGACTTCCTGTCCAAGATCCTGACGCACTGAGATCCTGACGCACTGAGCCTGGATCCACCGTTCCGGTTCTTGATCGAGCTTGAAACTAGCTCTTGATCTTGTGTCAGGGCTGGGCGTAGCGAAACTAGCCGGGGTGGTCCGGCTCATGGGTGGAAGTCTCCGGTCGGGCCCGAAAGGGGCGTGCGGTCGGGGGGTCAGGCGGCGGGTGGGTCGTGGACCGCGGCGAACAGCCGCTGCCAGGACGGCTGCCATGGCCAGTCGCGGGGCAAGTGCAGGGTGAGCCGGCGGGCGGAGCGGGCGAGCCGGGCGGGTACCCGGATCAGCTGGGCACGGACGGTGGCGGTGGTCGCCTTGGCGTGCAGCAGCGATGCGAGCGCGCCGGCGGCGCGGGTGAGGTTGAAGGCGATGGCGGCCAGCACCAGCCAGGCGCTGTTCACGGCGAACGACCCTGATGGCAGGTGCCAGCGGTCCGTTCTTCAGGTCCGCGTGCACCTGCTCGATGACGGCGTGCCCGCGGTGCTGCGCCTCGGCCTGCAGCAACGTCAGCGGGCTGTCGGTGAAGCAGGCGTGGTAGCGGTAGGCGGCGAACAGCTCGCCCTGCCCGGTTGGGGCGGTGGCCGGGTTGAGCCGGCGGACCCGCCGCACGATCAGCCGCCCGGTAACGTGCTCGGCGCGGCGGCGGCGGTGAACGCGGTGAAGCCGATCTCGGCGACCTCCGCGTCGGAGATCCAGCGCTGCTCGTCGTCGTCCCACACCGCGTTCGGATACCGGATCGGGGTCCACCCGTCGTCGGGGATCGCGGCGATCGCCGCGGCCACCGCCGGGGTCATCCGCGCGGTCACCGAGAAGCGGGCGCCGGCCCGGCGGGCGGCGGCCACGACGTCGTGTCCGTAGAACGCCGCGCCTGCGTGCACGATGATCAGCGCGCGGATGCCGGCGGCGCGGGCGGTGCGTACCGCGTCGGCGACCAGCCGCTCCGCGCCGCGGGCGGAGTTCGCCGACCCCTTCCGCAGCCGGGTCGCCGCGATCACCGGCGGGCCGGTGGGAGTGCTCACGTGGCCAGCAGCGCGTTGAGCCCCTTCACCCCGGAATAGCCGTACGCGGCGCCCTGCTTGGCGTAGCCGAACGTCGGCTCACCGTGTCGTCGACGTCGACGAACGCCACCGCGTCCGCGCCCGCCAGCAGCGGGCGCGAGCGGCCAGCCGCGTCAGCAGCGTCGCGGCGATGCTGTCGAGCTGGCACACGTGCCCGAAGGTGAAGCGGCGCAGAAGCGTGCCGAGCGTGCTCGGCGCCCGCACCCCGGCGAACAGCCGGCTCATCCCCCCGTGCCGCAGCAGATCCATGTCGTCGATCGAGCCCGCCCCGGCGACCATTCCCGCGACCAGCGCCGGCACCTTCAACTGCGCGTTCGCCGCCGGCACCGTCAGCCGCCCGGCCACCAGCGTGTCCAGCCCGCATCCCGACGCCAGCACGACCACCGGCGCCAGACCCCCACAGGACACCAGATTCGGGTCATCGAACACGGAGGACATCCCTGGTGAAAAACTCGCATCTCGCGGATGCCCTTCTCCTGCGGCGAGTGGAACCTTCGACAAGTCCCATCGTCCCCAGCTCAGAAGGGCATTCGTGCGTCACGACCCGCTCAACGACCTAACTTCTACGGTGGATCCAGGCTGAGCAACGGACCCCGACGGGCGGGGACGGAGAGAGGACGACGCATGCGAGTACGACGCGCCCCGGCGTTCGTCGCGGCCACGGTCCTGGCACTGGCCCTGGGGGCGTGCGGCGGCGGCGGGAACGACACCACGTCGGACACGACGGTCAACAAGGACGTCACGTTCGACGCCGGGACGACGATGGCCAGGCTCAACAAGGCCGGCGCGGTGACCGTCGGGACGAAGTTCGACCAACCGCTGTTCGGCCTGAAGGGACTGGACGGGAAACCGGCGGGCTTCGACGTCGAGATCGCGAAGATCATCGCGGGTGAGCTCGGCATCGCCCCGGAAAAGATCAGGTGGCTCGAGACCCCCTCGAAGGTGCGCGAGGAGAAGGTGGAGCAGGGCGCGGTCGACTACGTGGTCGCGACGTACACGATCAATGACAAGCGCCGCCAGCGGGTGACCTTCGCCGGCCCCTACTACGAGGCCGGGCAGGACCTGATGGTCAAGAAGGGCAACCCGAAGGGGATCGACGGGCCGCAGACGCTGCGCGCGAAGCGGGTGAGGGTGTGCTCCGTCACCGGGTCGACGCCCGGCGAGACGATCAAGAAGTACGTCGCGCCCAACCAGCTGGTCCTGTTCGACGTGTACTCGAAGTGCGCGGACGCGCTGCGCACCGGACAGGTCAACGCGGTCACGACCGACAACGTGATCCTGCTCGGGCTCGTCGACGCGAACAAGGGCGCGTTCGAGCTGGTCGGCAAGCCGTTCACGAAGGAGCCCTACGGCATCGGGCTGAAGAAGGGCGACGTGCGGTTCTGCGAGTTCATCAACGGGGTGCTGCGCAAGGCGGCCGACGACGGCCGCTACCGCAAGGCCTGGGAGTCGACGGCGGGCCGCGTGGCCGAGGAGACGCCCGAGCTTCCCGAGTTGGGCCCGTGCTCGTGAGCTGACCGTCGGCTCGCGCGAGGGAGGCGCTCGGCGTGGACGTCATCCTCGACAACCTCGGCCTCTACCGTGACGGCTTCCTGAAGACGCTGCAGATCTGCCTCTACGCGGCCACCGGAGCACTGGCGCTCGGCACCGTGCTCGCCGGGATGCGGGTCTCGCCCGTCCCGCCGTTGCGGTGGGTCGGGTCGACGTGGGTGACGGTTTTCCGCAACTGCCCGCTCACCGTCGTGCTGTTCTTCGTCGCGTTCGGCCTGCCGGAGATCGGCATCAACGGCGCGTACTTCTGGTTCGGCATCACGGGTCTGGTCATCTACACCGCGGCGTTCGTCTGCGAGGCGGTGCGCAGCGGCATCAACGCCGTCCCGACCGGCCAGGCGGAGGCAGCGCGGGCGATCGGGCTGACCTTCGACCAGTCGCTGCGCCACGTGGTGCTGCCGCAGGCCTTCCGCACGATCGTGCCCCCGCTCGGCAGCGTGATCATCGCGATGATCAAGAACTCGGCGATCGTGGGGGCGTTCGGGGTCGGCGACGACCTGTTCAGCGTCGGCGACACGCTCACCTCGGCCCGCGGGGAGGCCGCGCTGCCGGTGCTCACCGGGGTGATCCTCGGGTACCTCGCCCTGACGTTGCCCGCCGGCGGCCTGCTCGCCGTCCTGGAGCGGAAGACGGCGATCGCGAGGTGAGCGCCTCCGTCCTCTTCGACACGCCCGGGCCGCGGACCCGGCGTCGCGTGTGGATCGGCAGCATCGTCGCCGCGCTCGCGCTCCTCGCGCTCGCCGCGGCCGTGGCAGGTCGGCTGGCGGCGCAGGGCCAGTTCGCGGCGGCGAAGTGGGCGCCGTTGTACGACCCGTCCGATCCCACGTTCGCGACGGTGTGGAGCTTCCTGCGCGGCGGGCTCGTCAACACCCTGCAGGCCGCCGGGCTGGCGATGGCGCTCTCGCTCGCGGTCGGCACCCTGCTCGCCGTCACCCGGGTCACCGCCGCACCCACCTGGCGGTGGCTCGTCGTCGGCCTCATCGAGCTGCTGCGCGGCATCCCCGTGGTCATGCTCATCTTCTTCGCCGCGCGCGTGCTGCCCGAGATCGGCATCGACCTGTCGCTGCTGTGGTACCTCGTGCTCGGCCTGACCGCCTACAACGCGGTGATCATCGCGGAGATCGTCCGGGCCGGCCTCGCCTCGCTCCCCCGCGGCCAGGCCGAGGCGGCGTACGCCGTGGGGCTGACCCCAGCCCAGACGCTGCGCCTCGTGCTGCTCCCCCAGGCGTTCCGGGTGATGCTGCCGGCGCTGATCAGTCAGCTCGTCGTGGTCCTCAAGGACACCTCGCTCGGCTTCATCATCAGCTACGAGGAGCTGCTGCGCCGCGGTCAGATCGCGATCCAGACCCTGCAGAACCCGCTGCAGACGTTCCTCACCATTGGGATGATCTTCGTGGCGGTGAACTACTCGCTGTCCACGCTGGCCGAGTTCGTGGACCGGCGGCTGGGCCGGGTGAGGGCGGGAACGGTGACGGGCGGCGAGGACGCCGAGGTGGTCCAGCCGCCGGAACCCAGCCGGCTCGGGGGCTAACCGCGGCGGTCACGCCGTGGCGCGCCGGCTCGCGGGCAGCACGGGTCAGCGCGCGTACTCGGTCGCGCGGGACTCGCGCACCACCGTGATCCGGATCTGCCCCGGGTAGGTCAGCTCCTCCTCGATCTGCTTCGCGACGTCGCGCGCGATGACCTGCGCCTGGATGTCGTCGACCCTGTCCGGCATCACCATGACCCGGACCTCCCGCCCGGCCTGCATGGCGAACACCTTCTCGACGCCCTCGTGGCTTCTCGCGATCTCCTCGAGGCGTTCGAGCCGCTTGACGTAGGACTCGAGCGACTCGCGGCGGGCACCGGGGCGCCCGCCGCTGATCGCGTCGGCCGCCTGCGTGAGGACGGCCTCGACCGTGCGCACCTCGACCTCGTTGTGGTGTGCCTCGATCGCGTGGACGACGTCCTCACCCTCGCCGTACCGACGGGCGATCTCCGCGCCGATGATCGCGTGGCTGCCCTGCACCTCGTGCGTGAGCGACTTGCCCACGTCGTGCAGCACCGTGCAGCGCTTGAGCAGCGGCACCGGCAGGCGCAGCTCCGCCGCCATCATGCCGGCGATGTGCGCGCTCTCGGCGAGGTGCTTGAGCACGTTCTGCCCGTACGACGTGCGGTAGCGCAGCCGGCCGAGCAGCGCGATCAGCTCCGGGTGCATGTCGGTGATGCCCAGCTCCACGAGCGCGTCCTCGCCCGCACGCACGCAGCGCGCCTCGACCTCGGTTTTGCTGCGCTCGTAGACCTCCTCGATGCGGTGGGGGTGGATCCGGCCGTCGAGGACGAGCTTCTCCAGGGCGATCCGGGCCGTCTCCCGGCGCACCGGGTCGAAGGAGGACAGCAGGACGGCCTCCGGGGTGTCATCGATGATCAGGTTCACCCCGGTCGTGGCCTCGAAGGCGCGGATGTTGCGCCCCTCGCGCCCGATGATGCGGCCCTTCATGTCGTCGCTGGGCAGGTGCAGGACGGAGACCACGGACTCCGCGGTCTGGTCGCTCGCCACCCGCTGGATCGCCAGCGTCACGATCTTGCGCGCCCGCTCCTCGCCCTGCTCGCGGGCCTCGGCCTCGATGTCCCGCACCAGGACCGCGGCGTCGCGCTTGGCCTGCCGCTCGACGGTCTTGACCAGCTCCGCCTTCGCCTCGGCGGCGGTCAGGCCCGCGGTCCGCTCGAGGATCAGCCGTCGCTCGGCCTCGACCTCGAGCAGCGCCGCCTTCTTCCGATCGATCTCGGCACCCAACGCGGCGAGCTCGTGCTCGTGCCGCTCCAGGCGGCGTGCGTCGGCGTCGAGCCGCTCCTCCCTCTCGGCCAGCCGCAGCTCGCGGCGTTCGACGTCGGCACGCAGCTCGCGCAGCTCGTCCTTGAGCGCCCGGACCTCCTCCTCCGCCGCGTGGCGGTGCGCGTTCGCGTGTTGCGCGGCGTCCTGGGCCTGCTGCCGAATCGTCGCGGCGTCCAGGTGCGCGCGCTCGCGGATCTCCTCGGCCTCCAGGCGAGCCGCGGTCACGTCCGCGTGCGCCTCGGCGAGCGCGGTCTCCGTGCGCACGTCGCGCACCTGCGGAGGGCGGCGCAAGAGCAGCAGGATGACGACACCGACCGCGACGAGCAGGACGACGCCGAGCCCTCCGAGCGCGATCTCGAGCATGCCGCCCCTTCCCTGCCTCGCGTGCCTCCGGGCGCCGGCGCACGCGTCGACCGGTCGACGCGTGCGCCACGTCCGGCCGAAACCGGCTGGCGAGGAGCCGCCGACGCGGAACGCGTAGCGACGACACATCCTCCCCGGACGAGCCGGGGCGGTGCCGCGATCCGCCGAAGAGGTCCCGGAAGGGGGACACCCGCCGGCACGGGCGGTGTCCGAAGACCCGTCGCCGGGCAGCGCACGATGGCGGACAACGTGCAGAGCGGGATCGGGGGTTCGTCGGATCAGGTCGGTGGTGCAGCCGCTATCGACATCCGCGTAGCGCGGAGTAACTCCTCACTGGCCTCGAGGTTAAGTCCCGCTCCGTGACCGGTCAAGGAACGCCTCGGTGGCGGACAGGGAAGAGTCCTGTCCGCAGCCGGGGGAGGATGGCGCGTCTCCTCGCCGCGGTGGTCACAGTCAGCAACCAACCGCGACGCCGACCTCGGCCGGACGCCGACGCGCTCCCGACCTGTTCCCACGTTCACTCGTCCGCGAGCACGTCGCTGCCGCGGGACAGGTCGGGATCGCCGGGCGCGTCGGCGGCGAGCGCCTCGCGGACGACCCTCGCAGCGAGCCCCGACGGGTAGCCCTTGCGGGCGAGCATGCCAACCAGCCGGCGCGCGCGCACCTCGGGGGGCTGCCCTCGGGTCGACGGAAGCCGACGCGCGACGAGCGCGCGGGCGCGATCGGCCTCGTCGCGGTCGGTCACCGTGTCGAGGGCCACGCGGGCGTCCTCGTCGTCGACGCCCCGGCGACGCAGCTCCATCCCGAGCGCGCCCCGCGCCCACCCTCGATCGCGGTGCCGGGCGGTGACGAGCGAGACGGCGACCGCGGCGTCGTCGACGAGCCCGACCGCGGTGAGCCGCCCGAGCACCCGGTGGGCCACCTCGTCGGGGACGCCGCGGCGGGCGAGCGCCCGGGCGAGCTCGGCGCGCGTCTGGGCGCGACGGGTCAGCAATCGCAAGCAAAGCGACCGGGCGGTGGACTCGACGTCGTCCGCGTCACCCTCCGCCGCGCCCGGGCGGCTAGAAGTCGACATGGTCGGCCGGGGCGACCTCGGCGTCGACCCGGGCGCCGATGCCGAGCTTCTCCTTGATCTTCTTCTCGATCTCGTCCGCGAGGTCCGGGTTGTCGCGCAGGAACGCCCGCGCGTTCTCCTTGCCCTGACCCAGCTGGTCGCCCTCGTAGGTGTACCAGGCGCCGGACTTGCGGACGAACCCCTGCTCGACGCCCATGTCGATCAGGCCGCCCTCACGGCTGATTCCCTGGCCGTAGAGGATGTCGAACTCCGCCTGCTTGAACGGCGGCGCCATCTTGTTCTTGACCACCTTCACGCGGGTGCGGTTGCCGACCGCCTCCGTGCCGTCCTTGAGCGTCTCGATGCGGCGCACGTCGAGCCGAACCGAGGCGTAGAACTTCAACGCGCGGCCGCCCGTCGTCGTCTCCGGGCTGCCGAAGACGACGCCGACCTTCTCCCGCAGCTGGTTGATGAAGACGGCGGTCGTGCCCGCGCCGCTGAGCGCACCAGTGATCTTCCGTAGCGCCTGGCTCATCAGCCGGGCCTGCAGGCCCACGTGGCTGTCCCCCATCTCGCCCTCGATCTCCGCGCGAGGGACCAAGGCGGCCACGGAGTCGATGACGATGATGTCGAGGGCGCCGGAGCGGATGAGCATGTCCGCGATCTCCAACGCCTGCTCCCCAGTGTCCGGCTGTGACACGAGCAGGGCGTCCGTGTCGACGCCGAGCCTCCGGGCGTAGTCGGGGTCGAGCGCGTGCTCGGCGTCGATGAACGCGGCGATGCCGCCCCCTCGCTGGGCGTTGGCGACCGCGTGCAATGCGACCGTCGTCTTGCCGGACGACTCCGGGCCGTAGATCTCGACCACGCGGCCGCGCGGCAGGCCGCCGATGCCGAGCGCGACGTCGAGCGCGATGGTGCCGGTGGGGATCACTTCGACCGGTGCGCGACCCTCGTCACCGAGGCGCATCACCGAGCCTTTGCCGAACTGCCGCTCGATCTGGCTGAGCGCCGTGGTCAACGCCTTGTCGCGGTCTGGAGAGGACATGGGGGCCATCCCGGGTCGTTGGAGCGGGTGTCCGGGCCGACGGTAGGCATCGGGACCGACAGTTTCGCGGCCGATGGGACGCCTGGGGACGGAGATCGGACACCCGAACTGTAGGCGAACGCGTGTTCGAAAACGACGGGACACGCGGGGAACTCGCAGCGGCCTCTGCCGCCGTTGACGCGTGGCTCCGACGGCTCTACAACGAGGGGGTGGGTTGACGCCACGTCCCTCCGTGGGAGGCCGCCATGAGCGTCGTCCGTCCCGTCCCCCGTCCCGTTCCCCATCCCGTCCCCACCGTGCGCTGCTGGCGCCGGCGCCGGCTGCCCGGCCCCGTGCTGGCGAGCCACCACGTCACCGCCGCCGAGGTGGTGGCCTGGCTCGTGATCGCGCTGGTCGTCCCCGTGCCGCTCCTGCTCTGGAGCGGGTTCGCGGGGTGGGCATGGGCGGTTGCCGCCGCCGTTTTGGTCGTCACGGCGGGCCTGTTGTGGGCCGACCGCGTCGCCGTCGGGGAGGGCTACGTCGCGGTGCGCCGCCTGCTGCGCTGGCGCGTCCTCGCGGCCGACGACCTCGCCCGGGTCACCGCGCGGCCGTCCGCCCACGGCGGCATCGTCCGGCTCGACTGCGCGAACGGCGGACACCTCGTGCTGCACCGCGGCGAGCTGGAGCCCGGTGTGGAACAGGCGCTGCAGACGCTCGTCGAGCGGGACGGCCTGCGCCGCAACGCCCAGGCGGAGCAGCTGCTGCACCTCACGCACGACGAGGCGCGCTGCCGCTGAGACTCGCGCACGCGGGGGACACACCCGCGGGGAGACGCGCGCGGAAAACCGTCGTACGCCGGGGATCACCGCCCCGACCGTTCAGCGCAACGCCGGGGGGACCTCCACCGCCGTGCAGACCGCGCGCCACACCTCCTTCGCGGGTTCGCTCTGCGCCAGCGCCTCGGTCACCGTGCGACCGCCGAGCTCCGCGATGACGTGATCACGGGCCCAGGAGTCGGCGTACGTCTCGCCGAACACGGCCCGCATCCGGTTCCAGAACTCGGTGAGGCGCACGCCCCGAGGCTATGCCGCGGCCCGCCGGGGACGCCGACACGCCGAGGCGCGCGCGGCCGGGCCCTCGCTCCCCCCGGGGGCCGACGGTGCGACCGCGGCGACCGGGACCGCTCGTCGCGGAGCCGGGGGCAGCTCGACCGCGCGGCGAGAATGGGCAGGTGGCCGCCGACCCCCTCGACCGCTTCTCCGCGGTCACCCGCGGGTGGTTCCGCGCCGCCTTCGCGGTCCCCACCGCGGCGCAGAGCGCGGCGTGGGCGGCGGTGGCCTCCGGCAGCGACACCCTCGTCGTCGCGCCCACCGGGTCGGGCAAGACGCTCGCCGCCTTCCTGTGGTCCGTGGACCGGCTCGCCGGCACTCCCCCGCCGCCCGACCCACGGCGCCGGTGCCGCGTTCTCTACGTCTCGCCGCTCAAGGCGCTCGCCGTCGACGTCGAACGCAACCTGCGCGCCCCGCTGACCGGCATCCGCGCCACCGCGACCCGCCTCGGGCAGCTCCCACCAGAGATCAGCGTCGCGGTCCGGTCCGGGGACACCCCGGCCGAGGAGCGCCGCCGGTTCGCGCGGACCCCGCCGGACATCCTCATCACGACCCCGGAGTCGCTGTTTCTGCTGCTGACCTCGCAGGCGCGGGAGACGCTGCGCGGCGTCGAGACGGTCATCGTCGACGAGGTGCACGCGGTGGTGTCGACCAAGCGCGGGGCGCACCTCGCCCTGTCGCTGGAACGGCTCGACGCGCTGCTCCCCCGCCGCGCCCAGCGGATCGGGTTGTCCGCCACCGTGCGACCGGTCGACGAGGTCGCGCGCTTCCTCGCCGGCACCGGGGGGACGGCCGTCACCGTGGCGCCCCCCGGCGACAAGCGCCTCGACATCGAGGTGGTGGTGCCGGTCGAGGACATGACCGAGATGGGGGCGCCGACGGGGGAGCACGACGGTCCCGCGGCGGGTGCCGAGCCCCGCACGTCGATCTGGCCGGCGGTCGAGGAGCGGGTGCTCGACCTCGTCGAGAAGCACCGCTCGACGCTGGTGTTCGCGAACTCGCGGCGGCTCGCGGAGCGGCTGTGCGGGCGGCTCAACGAGCTGGCCACCGAGCGCGCCGGGGGCGAGCCGGTCGAGGTCGCCCGGGCCCACCACGGCTCGGTCTCCCTGGAGGAGCGCCGGCGCATCGAGGACGACCTCAAGTCCGGGCGGCTGCCGGCGGTCGTGGCGACCAGCAGCCTCGAGCTCGGCATCGACATGGGCGCGGTCGACCTCGTCGTGCAGGTGGAGGCCCCGCCGAGCGTGGCGAGCGGGCTGCAGCGCATCGGCCGCGCCGGGCACCAGGTCGGGGCGGTCTCGAAGGGGGTCGTGTTCCCCAAGTACCGCCACGACCTGCTCGCCGCCGCCGTCGTCGTCCGGCGCATGCACGACGGCGCGATCGAGGCGCTGCACTGCCCGCGCAACCCGCTGGACGTGCTCGCCCAGCAGGTCGTCGCCGCGGTGGCCGTCGACACGTGGGCGGTCGACGAGCTGCGCGCCCTCGTGCGCCGGGCCGCGCCGTACGCCACGCTGCCGGACAGCGTCTTCGACGCGGTCCTCGACATGCTCGCCGGCCGCTACCCGAGCGACGAGTTCGCCGAGCTGCGCCCCCGCCTGGTCTGGGACCGGGTCGCCGGCACGCTCGGCTCCCGGCCCGGCGCGCAGCGCCTGGCGGTGACCAGCGGCGGCACGATCCCCGACCGCGGGCTGTTCGGCGTGTTCCTGGCCGGTGCGGACGGCCCGGGGCGGCGGGTCGGCGAGCTCGACGAGGAGATGGTCTACGAGTCGCGAGTCGGCGATGTGTTCACGCTCGGCGCGTCCAGCTGGCGGATCGAGGAGATCACGCACGACAAGGTCCTCGTCTCGCCCGCGCCCGGGCTGCCGGGGAAGCTGCCGTTCTGGCACGGCGACGCACCGGGGCGGCCCGCCGAGCTCGGCGCGGCGTTCGGCGCGTTCCTGCGGGAGCTGGCGCGCCACGGCGACGACGCCGCGCGCGGGCGGCTCGCAGCGGCGGGGCTCGACGCGTGGGCGGCGGACAATCTCGTCGCCTACCTCGGCGAGCAGCGCGCGTCGACCGGGCACGTTCCCGACGACCGCACGATCGTGGTCGAACGCTTCCGGGACGAGCTCGGCGACTGGCGTCTGGTCGTGCACTCGCCGTTCGGCGCGCAGGTGCACGCGCCGTGGGCGCTGGCGATCGCGGCAAGGGCCCGGGAGCGGTACGGCGTCGACGCGCAGACGATGCACGCCGACGACGGGATCGTGCTGCGGCTGCCCGAGGTGGAGGACCCGCCCCCCGCGGACCTCGCGCTCCCCGACCCGGACGACGTCGAGGCGCTGGTGCGGGCCGAGGTCGGCGGGTCGGCGCTGTTCGCCGCCCGGTTCCGCGAGTGTGCGGCCCGGGCGCTGCTGCTGCCGCGCCGGACACCCGGGCGGCGCACCCCGCTGTGGCAGCAGCGGCAGCGGGCGGCGCAGCTGCTGCAGGTCGCCTCGGCGTACGGCTCGTTCCCGATCGTGCTCGAGACGATGCGCGAGTGCCTGCAGGACGTGTTCGACGTCCCGGCGCTGGTCGCGCTGCTGCGCGACGTCGTCGCCCGCCGGGTCCGGGTCGTGGACGTGGAGACGAGCGTCCCGTCGCCGTTCGCGCGGTCGCTGCTGTTCGGGTACGTCGCGGCGTTCCTCTACGAGGGGGACGCGCCGTTGGCCGAACGCCGGGCGCAGGCGCTGACCCTAGACCCGGCGCTGCTCGCCGACCTGCTCGGGCAGACGGACCTGCGGGAGCTGCTCGACCCGGACGCGCTCGACGACGTGGAGCGCGAGCTGCAGCACCTGGTGCCCGAGCGGCACGTTCGTGACCGCGAGGGAGCCGCCGACCTGCTCCGAGTGCTCGGCGACCTCACGACCGCGGAGGCGGCGCGGCGGGGCGTGGCCGAGGAGTGGTTGCGCGCGCTGGCCGAGGCCCGGCGCGCGATCCTCGTGCGGGTCGCGGGCGAGGAGCGGTGGGCGGCGGTCGAGGACGCGGGTCGGCTGCGCGACGCGCTCGGCGTACCCCCGCCCGGCGGCGTTCCCGACGCGCTCCTGGCCCCGGTGCACGACCCGCTCGGCGACCTCGTCGCCCGCCACGCCCGCACCCACGGCCCGTTCACGGCCGGCGACGTCGCCCGCCGGCTCGGGATCGGGGTCGCCCCGGTCACGGACACGCTCGCGCGGCTCGCCGCGGCGGGGCGGGTGGTCCAGGGCGAGTTCCGTCCCGGGGGCGCGGGCGTCGAGTGGTGCGGCGCGGAGGTGCTGCGACTGCTGCGCCGGCGCTCGCTCGCCCGGCTGCGCCGCGACGTCGAGCCGGTGCCCGCGCGAACGTACGCCGCGTTCCTCCCCGACTGGCAGGGCGTCGAGTCGGGGGCCCTGCGGGGCGTGGAGGGGGTCCTGCACGTCGTCGAGCAGGTCGCCGGCGCGCTCCTGCCCGCCTCGGCGCTGGAGACCCTCGTCCTGCCGTCCCGCGTGGCGGACTACGCGCCGAGTGCGCTGGACGAGCTGACCGCGGGCGGCGAGGTCGTCTGGTGCGGCGCGGGCGGGTTGCCGGGCGGGGACGGCTGGGTGTCCCTCGCGCCCGCCGAGCTCGCGCCGCTGCTGCTCCCCGACCCCGACCCGGCGTTCGAGGCCGGCCCGGTGCACGCCGCGGTGCTCGACGCCCTCGCCGGGGGCGGCGCGTCGTTCTTCCGGCCGCTCGCGGACGCCGCCCGCTGCGACGACGACGCGACCCTAGTCACCGTGCTGTGGGACCTCGTGTGGGCCGGGCGGGTCACCAACGACACGCTCGCGCCGCTGCGCACCCTCCTTGGGGGCACCCTCCTTGGGGGCACCCTCCTTGGGGGCACCCGCCCCACCCACCGGTCCGCCCGGCGACCGGTCCCCCGCGGCCGCTACCTCCGGCCCCGCCCCGCGCTGCCCTCCCGGACCGGGCCCGCGACCGCCGCCGGTCGCTGGTCCCTGCTGCCTCGCAGGGAGACGGACGTCACGCGCCGCCGGCATGCGGCGGCCGAGGCGCTGCTGGAGCGGTACGGCGTGCTGACCCGCGGCGCCGTCGCCGCCGGGCGCCTGCCCGGGTCGTTCGCCGCCGTCTACCCCGTGCTGACCGCGCTCGAGGAGGCCGGACGCGTCCGGCGCGGCTACTTCGTGGAGCGGCTCGGCGCGGCGCAGTTCGCCGCGCCCGCGGCGGTGGAGCGGCTGCGCGCGCGGGCGCGCCGCCCGGACGACGAGGGCACCGACCCGGGGCCGGCCGTGGTGCTCGCCGCCGCAGACCCGGCGAACCCGTACGGCGCGGCGCTGCCGTGGCCCGAGCGCGAGGGGCACCGCCCGGGGCGCAAGGCGGGCGCGCTCGTCGTGCTCGTCGGCGGGGAGCTCGCGCTCTACGTGGAGCGGGGGGGACGCTCGCTGCTGTCGTGGAGCGAGGACGAGGAGGTCCTGTCGGTGGCCGCGCAGGGGCTCGCCACCGCGGTGCGCCGCGGCGGGCTCGGCCGGCTGACCGTCGAGCGAGCGGACGGCGCCGCCGCCCGCGACGACACGCCGCTGTCCGCGGCGCTGAGCGCCGCCGGTTTCGTGCCGACCCCCCGCGGCCTGCGGCTGCGCCCCTGACCGACTGGCCGACGTGTCAGGCTGGACCGGTGCCCGAGGGGGACACCGTGGCCCGAACCGCGCGCCGGCTGCATGCCGTGCTCGCCGGGCGACCGCTGACCGTCACCGACTTCCGCGTCCCCCGGCTCGCGACCGTCGACCTCAGCGGCCGCCGCGTCCTCGAGGTCGCGGCGCGCGGCAAGCACCTACTCACCCGGGTCGACGGCGGGGTCACGGTCCACACGCACCTGCGGATGGAGGGCTCGTGGCACGTGTACCGCGCGGGCGCGCGGTGCTCCGCCGCGCCGGGCTGGCAGATCCGGCTGGTGCTCGGCAACGCGGAGTGGCAGACGGTCGGGTACCGGCTCGGGGTGGTGGAACTGGTGCCGACCGCGGAGGAGGCGCGCGCGGTGGGGCATCTCGGCCCCGACGTCCTCGGGCCCGACTGGGATCTCACCGCCGCGGTTTCCCGGCTGCGGGCCGACGACACCCGCCCGGTCGGGGACGCCCTTCTCGATCAACGAGCGGTGGCGGGAGTGGGCAACCTCTACCGCTGCGAGGCGTTGTTCCTCGCCGGCGTCTCCCCCTGGGCCCCCGTCGCCTCCGTCGCCAACCTGGACGCCCTCGTCGCCCTCGCCCGCGCCCTGGTCGCCGCCAACGTGGACCGCCCGGCCCAGGTCACCACGGGCGTGGACCGCCGCGGGGAGCGGACGTGGGTGTTCGAGCGGCCGGGCCGGCCGTGTCGCCGGTGCGGGACGCGGGTCGCGCTCGCCCGGCGCGGGCCCGCCGCCCGGGTCACCTACTGGTGCCCCCGCTGTCAGCCCGGTCCGGGTCCGCGCTAGCCGCCAGCGCCGGCGGGGCCGGCGCGGGGCGCCGCGGCTCGCGCACACCCGCGCTCCCGTCGTCGCCCGGCCCGCCGCCCGCGGGGCGCAGGAAGCCGCGGCGGGCAAGCCACGGCCGCACGATCCTCCCTAGCAGCGGCAGCCGGCCGAGTGTCCGGGCCCAGCGCGGGGCGGTGGGCGGGGCAGAACGGGCGCGCGGATCCATGCAAGGATCGTCGTCCCCGCGGGCAGGCGCCGCAACCGCAGCGCCCGGCGGGAGCAGCGGGCGGCACCGCGGCGGCTGGAGGAAGGGACGATTCCGATGGAGAAGGACTACGGCACGCTGTACGACGCGGACACCGCCGAACCGCTCGGCCCGGCGACCCCGGAGCAGCGGGCCGCGGGCGACGCGGCCGGGGGCGCGGGCACCTTCCGGATCGACGGGGCGGGCAATGTGATCCTCGACGAGGCCGCCGCGGCTCGCGCCCCGCAGCCGGTGCGGCGTGTCTACGTCCTCGGCGAGGAGGAGCGGCACTGAGCGGCGGCCCGCGGCGCCGCGCGCGGGCCAGCTCTCCGGCGGCCGATCTCGGCGGGCAGCCGCGCGCGCGGCCCGGCTACGCCGCGGCGACCACGTCGCCGACCGGCTCGCGAGCCGGATCGCGCAGCGGCAGCGCGGCCGTGTCCCGGCCGGCGCCGACGCCCCCCGTGACGCCCGCCGTGACGGCGGCGGTGGAGCCGACCTCCTCGCGGGCCAGCCCGTCGCTGACCTCCCGCAGCAGCTCCGACAGGCCCACGCCGAGCGCCCCGCAGATCGACGCGAGCAGTTCGGAGGAGGCCTCCTTCTGGCCCCGCTCGACCTCCGACAGATACCCGAGCGAGACGCGAGCGGTCGCGGACACCTCGCGCAGCGTGCGGCCCTGTCGCTGCCGTCTGCGGCGCAAGACGTCGCCGAGCTGCCGACGGAGCAAGATCATGGGGTGCTCCCTCCGGACGGGCCCGCCGCTTGCGGGTGTGGACCACACGAGACTACGGCCAAGGCGAGTGCGGTGGTGCGAGCTCCGCCAACGTTACCGTGCACGATGATCCGTCGTTCGCGGCACCCGGTGCCCCGGGCCGTGTAACAGTGTAATCAGAGAAGCGGCTCGCGGGCGAGCCCCGCCCGCAGGAGCCGCAGCGCCACCAGCACCGCCTCGCCCCGCACCGTCTCCCGCGGCCCGGGCAGGTGCACGGACCGCACCGCCGGCTCGTCGGGGCCGACGACCGCCGCGTGCACGGTGCCGACGGATCGACCCGCCTGCGGGTCCGGCCCGGCAACGCCGGTCAGCGAGACCCCGTAGGTCGCCACGCAGCGGCGGCGCACCCCCTCCGCCATCGCCACCGCGACGCTGGGATGGACCGGGCCGTGCGCCGCCAGCAGCGTCGGTGCGACGTCGAGCAGGCTGGCCTTGAGATCGGTCGCGTACGCGACGATGCCGCCGCGGAAGCGGGCGGAGGATCCCGGCAGGGTGGTCAGCGCGGCGGCCAGCAGCCCGCCGGTCAGCGACTCCGCCGCCGCCACCGTCGCCTCGCGGGCGGCGAGCAGTCGGTGGACGTCGGCGACCTCCGCCGGCACGTCCGGCATCGCCCGGCCTCAGGGCGACGCGGCGCGGCGCAGACGCACCGCGCGGGCGACGTAGTCGAGGCCGGTGACCACGGTCACGGCGACCGCCAGCCCCATGAGCCAGGCTCGCCCCGTGGCGAGCGGGCCGGACAGCGGCAGGATGTAGAGCGCGATCGCGACGCTCTGCAGCAGGGTCTTGAGCTTCCCACCCGGGCTCGCGGGGATCACACCGCGCCGGATGACCCAGAACCGCAACAGCGTGACGCCGACCTCCCGGGCCAGGATCACCCCGGTCACCGGCCACGGGAGCTCCCCGAGCAGGGAGAGCCCGACGAGCGCGGTGCCGATCAGCGCCTTGTCCGCGATCGGATCCGCGATCGCCCCGAAGTCGGTGACGAGCCCGCGCCGGCGCGCCAGCTCGCCGTCGACGCGGTCGGTGAGGCTCGCGATCACGAACACCGCGGCCGCCGCGGCCCGCCAGCCCCGGTGCGCGCCGTCCTCGGTGAACAGCAGGACCGCGAACACCGGAACGAGCAGCAGCCGCGCGGCCGTGACGCCGTTGGCGAGGTTCATCACGCCAGCGGCGGTGCGCGGCGCGGTGGCCGGATCGGGCAGCGCCTGCGGGCGCCTCACCCGGCACCCGCCAGCGGGACGGCGAGCGGGGAGGACAGGGGGGACGCCGCCGCCGGGGTCGCCGCACGGTCGAGGATCTCGACCGCGTCCGCGACCAGGTCGACGCCCTCGGTCGCGACGACCCGCGCCCGCACAAGGTCACCGACGCGCACGCCGCCGCCGTGGACGCTCGTCGTCCCGTCCACCTCGGGCGCCTGGTGCGCCGCGCGTCCCTCGGCTCGCCCGTCCGGGTGGAGCGCTTCCACGAGGACGTCGACGGTGGTGCCCAGCCGCTCCTCGGCGCGCTGCGCGGTGAGCTCCTCCACCAGCCCACCGATTCGGTCCACCCGTCGGCGGACCGTGTCCCGCCGCACCTTCCCCGGCAGGGTCGCCGCCTCGGTGCCGTCCTCGTCGGAGTAGGCGAACACGCCGACGGCGTCCAGCCGGGCCGCCTCGAGGAATCGGACGAGCTCGGTGACGTCGCCGCGGATCTCGCCGGGGAAGCCGACGATTACGTTCGACCGGGCCCCGGCGAGCGGGTCCGCGTCACGGACCCGCTCCAGCAGCTCGAGGAACCGGTGACGGTCGCCGAACCGCCGCATGCGACGCAGCACGGGGGCGCTGGCGTGCTGGAACGACAGGTCGAAGTACGGCGCGACGCCGCCGGTGCCCGCGATCACGTCGACGAGCGAGGGATGCAGCTCGGCGGGCTGCAGGTAGGTGACGCGGACGCGCGCGATCCCGGGGACCGCGACGAGCTCGGGCAGCAGCCGCTCGAGCAGGCGGAGGTCGCCGAGGTCCTTGCCGTACGACGTGGAGTTCTCGCTGACGAGGACGAGCTCGCGGACGCCCTGAGCGGCCAGCCACCGCGCCTCGCCGAGCACCCGCTCCGGGTGGCGGGAGACGAACGAGCCGCGGAACGACGGGATCGCGCAGAACGCGCAGCGGCGGTCGCACCCGGAGGCGAGTTTCAGCGGGGCGGCCACGGCCGACGTCAGCCGGCGGCGCGGGACGTGCGTGTACGGCGGTGTGGCGGCATCGGCGGTCGCGTCGGGTGCCCCGTCGGGCACCCGGTCAGGAACCGGGTCGGCCGGTGCCAGCGGCAGCAGCCAACGCCGGTCACGGGGGATGTGCGGGGTGTGCGGACGGCCCTCGACGATGTCGCGCAGACGCTCCCCGATCCGCGGGTAGTCGTCGAACCCGAGGACGGTCGCCTCCGGCAGCGCGCGCGCGAGGTCGGCGCCGTACCGCTCGGCGAGGCACCCGACCGCGACGACCCGCGCGTCGCCGAGCACCGACGCCTCGAGGACCGCGTCGATGGAGTCCTTCTTCGCCGCGGCGATGAACCCGCAGGTGTTGACGAGGATCGCCGCGGCGTCGCCGGGCTCATTGACCACGGCCCAGCCGTCGGCCGCGAGCCGGCCCGCCAGCTCCTCCGAGTCGACCTCGTTGCGCGCGCAGCCGAGCGTGACGAGCGCGACCGAACGCGGGGAGGCCACGCCGCCAGCGTACCGGCGGCGGCGACACGGCCCGCCCGCCGTCCGCCGTCAGCCGCCGGCCAGGGTCGGGTTCCCGGGCCGGAAGACGAAGCGGACCACGTCTTCCCGGCCCCCAGCGGGACCGAGGTCCTTGCCGTTGACGGTGAGGCGCACGGCGCCGGCGTCGCCGAGGATGACCCTCAGTTGCGCCTTGTCGGTGAACTCGCGGACCTGCCCGCTGTCGAGCACCCCCTGGAACACCACGGCGTCCGCGGAGTTCGTCACCCGGACCCAACTCTTCGCGTCGGTGACTTGAAGGCGCAGGGTCACCGGCGCGAGCGCGACCGGGCTCGGTGAGGGGGTGCTGGGCGCGGCGGGGGCGACCCGACGCGCGGCCGGGGGGTTCGCGGAGGCGCCGCCCGCGTTCGTCGGAGCGCGCTGCTCGGACCGATCACCCGGCGTGAGCAGGCTGATCACGGCGAGGATCACGATGACGCCGGCCGCGACGGCCATCGCGGCGGTCCAGTTCACCGACCCGCGCGGACGATGCGCCGTCTCCGCCTCGAAGACCTGGTGCGGCGCTGGCGGGGCGCTCGCGTGGCTCGCGGCGTACTCGGTCAGCAAAGGTCCCGGGTCGACGCCGAGCGCCCGGGCGAGGCTTCGGATGTGTCCGCGGGCGTAGAAGTCGCCGCCGCACGACGAGAAATCGTCGCGCTCGATCGCCGAGATGATCGGCGCACGGATCGACGTCTGCGCCGACAACTCCTCGACAGAACGCCCGGCCTCCCTGCGCGCGGTGGCGAGGGTCTCTCCGACGGACACCGACGACCTCCCTGGTCACCAGGGCATCTGGCAGTTGGGGATTTCCCGGGGCATTTTCGGGGCTTGGTGGGCTCTGCTGCAGGACTTTTCGCCGGGCTTTCCGGAGGGGTGCGCCCGGGCGGGCGCGGTGGCTTCGTGCGGACGCGGCGCGTGGGGTGGAAGCGAGGACCGGGCTTGCCGTCCAACCCAGGTAAGCACCCCGACCCACGCAAGGCCAACACGACGAGTGGCAGATCAAGTGCGAACGTGAGGACCTCGGATTCACTGCTCGCCACGCAACGTCGTCAGGATGCTGTCCAGCTCCTCCGGCTGCGCCAGCACGTCGCGCGCCTTGGCCCCCTCGCTCGGCCCGACGATCCCCCGGCTCTCCATGAGATCCATCAGGCGGCCCGCCTTGGCGAACCCGACCCGCAGCTTGCGCTGCAGCATCGAGGTGGACCCGAACTGCGTGCTGACGACCAGCTCGATCGCCTGACAGAGCAGGTCGAGGTCGTCACCGATGTCCTCGTCGATCGTGCGCTGCGCCTCTCCGGCGCCGTCGAAGACGTCCTCGCGGAACTGCGGCCGCGCCTGCGCCCGGCAGTGGGCGACGACCGCGGCGATCTCCTGCTCCCTGACCCACGCTCCCTGGATCCGGATCGGCTTGCTCGCCCCCATCGGCAGGAACAGCCCGTCCCCGCGGCCGACCAGCTTCTCCGCGCCGGCCTGGTCGAGGATGACGCGGGAGTCGGCCAGGCTGGCGGTGGAAAAGGCCAGCCGGCTGGGGACGTTGGCCTTGATCAGCCCGGTGACCACGTCGACGCTCGGGCGCTGCGTGGCGAGCACGAGGTGGATGCCCGCGGCGCGGGCCAGCTGGGTGATGCGGACGATCGAGTCCTCCACGTCGCGGGGGGCGACCATCATGAGGTCGGCCAACTCGTCGACGAGCACCAGCAGGTAGGGGTAGGGGGTGTAGGAGCGCTCGCTGCCGAGCGGTGCGGTCAGCGCTCTCTCGCGCACCGCGCGGTTGAAGTCGTCGATGTGCCGGTAGCCGCTGGCGGCGAGGTCGTCGTAACGCAGGTCCATCTCGCGGACGACCCACTGCAGTGCCTCCGCCGCCCGTTTCGGGTTGGTGATGATCGGCGTGACGAGGTGGGGAATCCCGTCGTAGCCCGTCAGCTCGACCCGCTTCGGGTCGATGAGCACGAGCCGCACCTCGTCCGGCGTCGCGCGGGTGAGCACGCTCGTCACCAGCGCGTTGATGCAGCCCGACTTGCCGGCACCGGTCGCGCCCGCGACCAGCAGGTGCGGCATCTTCGCGAGGTTCGCGAGGACATAGCGCCCCTCCACGTCCTTGCCCAGGCCCACGAGCAGCGCGTGGTCGTCGGTCTGCGCGGCCGGCGAACGCAACACGTCACCCAGCGCAACGATCTCGCGGTCGGCGTTGGGGATCTCGATCCCGATTGCGGACTTGCCGGGGATGGGGCTGAGGATGCGGACGTCGGGGCTCTTGACCGCGTAGGCGATGTTGCGCGACAGCGCGGTGACGCGCTCGACCTTCACCGCCGGGCCGAGCTCGACCGCGTAGCGGGTCACCGTCGGCCCTCGGGTGAACCCGGTCACCGCGGCGTCGATCCCGAACTGGTCGAGCACCTCCGACAGCGCGTCCACCACCGTGTCGTTGGCGCGGGTCCGCGCCTTCGGCGCCGGGCCCTCGCGCAGCAGGGTCACCGGCGGTGGCCGGTAGTCGCCGTCCCTGGCCGGCGCCCGCCGCTGCTCCCCCGCCGGGTCCCCGGCACCGCCGGCCCGCACCGGCGAGCGGGGGGTGGGCAGCTGCGCCTCGACGAGCTCCTCGCCGGGCGCGGTGACGACCGGGGAGGGGTCGGGCACGTCGTCGGAGGCGGGGGCGACGGCAGCCCGCGGCGGGCGACGCCGTCGTGACGGGGACGGCTCGCCGGTCGACCCGGGGGCGTCCACCGACGCGTCGCGACCGGGCAGGGTGGCGGGGTTCGACCCGGGGGGCGAGGTGTCGGGTGAGGTCCCGTTCAGCGCCCGGGTCAGCGTTTCGGTCAGCGTGCCCCTCAGCAGGCGGACCCGCGCGGGCACGGCCCGCACCGGGGTGGCCGTCGTCACGAGCAGACCGAAGACGGTGAGCAGGACGAGCAGCGGCGCGGCGACGTAGGCGGTCAGTCCGGTGACCAGCGGCGCCGCCGCGAGCAACCCGACGAGACCGCCCGCGCCGCGCAGCGCCGCCGCCCCGTCCGACGCCCGCGGCAGCCCGGCGGCCAGGTGGACCAGCCCGAGGAGGCCGAGCGCGAGCGCGGCCCAGCCGACCGCGAGCCGCCCCGCGGCCACCGGCACCTGCGGGCGCCGGAACAACCGGACCGCCAGCGCGACGAGCAGGACCGGCACGACCGTCGCACCGACCCCCAACGACCCCCGGACCACGCCGGCGACCGCGGCCCCCAGCGGGCCGCCCGCGTGCCACCACTCCGCCGCGGCGGCCACGAGGGCGAGCGCGAGCGCCGCGAGCGCGGCAGCGTCGCGGCGATGCGCGGGACCCAGGTCGCGCACGCCGCGGACCAGCGCCAGGACGACCCGGGCGCCGGCGCCCACCAGCGCGACGGCCAGCCGCCGGAGCAGCCGAGCCAGCCCGCGGAGCAGGGTCGCCAGGTTGCTCGAGTGGCCCGGCCGGGGCCGGCGGGGACGCGACGGCCCGCGCGAGGGCGATCGGGAGGTCGAGCCCGGGGCTCGCGTTCGCGACGGCGACGGTCGCCCGCGGGACGCGGGGCGGGCGGGTGAACGAGCAGGCACGCGATCAGGGTACGGCGCGGCGCCGACGGTTCCCGGTATCACCACGCCGCTGGCCGCCGGGCCGGATCACACCTCCACGACCACCGGTATGATCATCGGCCGGCGCCGGTAGGTCTCGTTGACCCACCGGCCGACCGTGCGGCGGATCAGCTGCTGGAGCTGGTAGCTGTCGTTGACGCCTTCCGCCGCCGCCCGCTGGAGGACGTCCTCGATCCGTGGCCTGACCCCCTCGAAGACCGCCTGCTCGTCCATGAACCCACGCGCATGGATCTCCGGCCCGCCGACGAACTTCCCGGTGGTGGCATCGATCACGACGACCACCGAGACGAAGCCCTCCTCGCCGAGAATCCGCCGGTCCTTGAGCGACCCCTCGCTGACCTCGCCGACCGACAGGCCGTCGACGTACACGTATCCGCACCGCACCGCGCCGACGACCGCCGCCTTGCCGTCCACCAGGTCGACCACCATGCCGTTCTCCGCGACGACGACGTGCTCGGCGGGCACCCCCGACAGCTCGGCGAGCGCGGCATGCGCGCGCAGGTGCCGCCACTCGCCGTGCACCGGGAGGAAGTTCGACGGCCGGGTGGCGTTGAGGACGTAGAGGAGCTCCCCCGACGCCGCGTGCCCCGAGACGTGGACGCGGGCGCTCGAGCGGTGAATGACGCGGGCGCCCCACCGGGTGAGCCCGTTGACGACGCGGAACACGGCGTTCTCGTTGCCGGGGATCAGCGAGGACGCGAGCACGACCGTGTCGCCTTCCTCGATCCGGATCGCGTGGTCGCGGTTCGCCATCCGGGACAGCGCGGACAGCGGCTCGCCCTGCGACCCGGTCGACACGAGCACCAGCCGCTCCGGCCGAATGTCGTCGACCTCCCGCAGGTCGACCATGAGGCCGGGGGGCACGCGCAGGTAGCCGAGGTCGCGGGCGACCCCCATGTTGCGCAGCATGGAGCGCCCGACGAGCGCGACCTGGCGACCGTGGTCGGTGGCCGCGTCGAGCACCTGCTGGACCCGGTGCACGTGGGAGGCGAAGCACGCGACGATCACCCGCTTCTGGGCGGTCGCGAAGACCTGGTGGAGGACGGGAGCGATCTCCCGCTCGGGCGTCACGAAACCCGGGACCTCGGCCCCGGTGGAGTCGGACAGCAACAGGTCGATGCCCTCGGCGCCGAGCCGGTGGAACCCGCCGAGGTCGGTGAGCCGGCCGTCGAGCGGCAGCTGGTCCATCTTGAAGTCGCCGGTGTGCAGGACCAGGCCGGCGGTGGAGCGGATCGCGACCGCGAGCGCGTCGGGGATGGAGTGGTTGACGGCGAGGAACTCGCACTCGAACGGGCCGAGGCGCTCCCGCATGCCCTCGTGGACCTCGAAGGTGTAGGCGCGCAGCCGGTGCTCGCGCAGCTTCTCCTCGACCAGCGCGAGCGTGAGCCGGGAACCGACCAGCGGGATGTCGCCGCGCCGGCGCAGCAGGTAGGGCACCGCCCCGATGTGGTCCTCGTGGGCGTGCGTGAGGACGACGGCTTCGACGTCGTCGAGGCGGCCGTCGATGTAGTCGAGATCGGGCAGGATGAGGTCGACGCCCGGCTGCTCGGTCTCGGGGAACAGCACCCCGCAGTCGACGAGGAGCAGCCGGCCGGCGTGCTCGAACACCGTCATGTTCCGGCCGATCTCGCCCAGACCGCCGAGGGCGACGATGCGCAGTCCGCGGTCGGGAAGCGGCGGCGGAGGCCCGAGCTCCGGATGGGGGTGGCTCACCCGAGGCCGCCGTGGACTGCGGTGGCGGCGATCGTGCCCCCGGTCGTCCCCCCGGTGGTGACCCCGGTGATGCCTGCGGCGGCGAGGTCGGCGCGCAGGGTCGCCCGCTGTTGCTCGGTCGCGTCGACGAGGGGCAGCCGCACGGGCCCGCCCGGCAGGCCCAGCATGGCGAGTGCGGCCTTGGTGAGGATGACGCCCTGGGTGCGGAACAGGCCGCGGAAGATCGGGAGCAGTTGCTGGTGCAGCGCGAGGGCTCCGACGCTGTCGCCGGCGCAGAACCGGGTGACCATCGCCGCGAGCTCGCGCCCGGCGACGTGGTTGACCACGCTGACGATGCCCGCCGCGCCGACCGCGAGCAGGGGCAGGGCGAGCGCGTCCTCGCCGCTGTACACGGCGAGGCCGCTGCGGGCGATCACCTGAGACGCCGCGGCAAGGTCGCCCTTCGCGTCCTTGTTCGCGACGATGCGCGGGTGCTCTGCCAGCCGCAGCAGTGTCTCGGTCTCGATGGCCACGCCGGTCCGCGCGGGAATGTCGTAGAGCATCACCGGCAGGTCGGTCGCGTCCGCGACGGTGGTGAAGTGCCGCAGCAGCCCTTCCTGCGGCGGGCGGTTGTAGTAGGGGGTGACGACGAGCAAGCCGCGCGCCCCCGCCTTGGCCGCCGCCTGGGCCAGCTCGACGGTGTGCGCGGTGTCGTTGGTGCCGACGCCGGCGAGGACGTGCGCGCGGTCACCGACGGCCTCGACGACGGCCCGCAGGACGCGTTCCTTCTCCCGGTCCGAGGTCGTCGCCGACTCCCCGGTGGTCCCGTTGACGACGATGCCCTCGCTGCCGGACGCGACGAGATGGTCGGCCAGCCGGCGGGCGCCCTCCTCGTCCAGCACCCCGGTCGCCGTGAACGGCGTGACCATCGCGGTCAGGACCCGCCCGAAGGGTGTGGCCATGACGAGAGAAGGTACCGGACCGGGACCGAATTCCCGCGGAAGCGGGATCCCGCCGCTGTTCCGTCGGGGGTCGGGCAGCGGC
>DATGDX010000093.1:0-10232 GCA_035310665.1 Mycobacteriales bacterium
GTGGATCTTCACGTCGTACCGGTCCCGCAGTCCCAAGCGTCGCTCGACCGACATCACCCGCCGTCCCTCCGCGGTGAAGTCGAAGTGGTACGGGACCACGAAGGGCACGACCTCCGCGAACGGGATGAAGTCCCAGGCCCGCCGAAGCACCGCGATGGCCAGCGAGCGCTCGCGTCCCACGGCCGGGCGGGCGTCGCCGGCGGCCGGTTCGAGGTGCCAGGTCGACCGCAGCAGCGATCGCGTGAAGTCCTTGCGGAACCGCCCCAGCACGGTTCCGTCGGCGCCGGTGACGTCGTACGTCGTCCCGATGTCGACGAACGAGCGGGCCTTGAAACCGAACAGGCGGTGACGTCGGGACTCGTCGGTGTAGAAGGTCACCTGCTCGCGGAACGCGAACCGCTTCTGCTCGACGAAGGCCACGGTCGCCCCGCCCGGCGCCGACACGACGTACCGGTTGACGAAGGGAGTGATCTTCTGCTGGACGCGGAGGCGATCCAGGCGCTGGAGCGAATCGAGATCCACCGGCCCAGGGTAGGGCCACGGTAGGGACAGGCGGCCGGCCGCGGGGTGTGCCCGCTCCCGCGAGGGGCACAGTGCGAGGGGCACGGCGACGGCAGCGAGTCCGGACAGGGGGCGGACCATGGGCATCGGCATCGACCCGGAACGCGATCTCACGATCGGCATCGAGGAGGAGTTCCAGATCGTCGACGGGGCCGGCGAACTCAAGGCGCACATCGACGCGCTGCTCGGGGTCGCGAAGCCGGTGCTCGGCGACAACGTCAAGGCCGAGATGATGCAGTCGGTCGTCGAGGTCGGCACGAAGATCTGCGGGAACACCGCGGAGGCGCGCCAGGAGGTGGTGCGGCTGCGCGGCGCGCTGGGCGGCCTGCTGGCCCGCGACGGGCTGCGGCTCGTCTCCGCCGGCACCCACCCGTTCTCCAGCTGGCAGAACCAGCGGGTCACCGAGCTGGAGCGCTACAAGCTGCTCGAGGACGAGCTGCAGGACATCGTCCGCGAGTTGCTGATCTTCGCGATGCACGTGCACGTCGGCATCCCCGACCCGGAGCTGCGCATCGAGGTGGTCAACGAGGCGCGCTACTTCCTGCCGCACCTGCTCGCCCTGTCCACGTCGTCACCGTTCTGGGTCGGGCGCCGCACCGGGCTGAAGTCCTATCGCCAGGTCGTCTGGTCGCACTTCCCGCGCAGCGGCATCCCCCCGGAGTTCTCCTCGCACGACGAGTTCGAGAACTTCGTCGAGCTGCTGGTGAAGACCCACTGCATCGACAACGGAAAGATGGTGTGGTGGGACCTGCGGCCGCATTGGCAGTACCCGACGATCGAGTTCCGGGTCTGCGACGCGGCCACGAAAGTCGACGAGGCCGTGTGCATCGCCGCTCTGATCCAGGCCATCTGCGCCAAGCTGCTCAAGCTGCGTCGCAACAACCTCGGATTTCGGCGCTACTCGTCGCACCTCATCGCGGAGAACAAGTGGCGAGCGATGCGCCACGGTGTCGACGGCCTGCTCATCGACTTCGGCAGGAAGCAGGAGGTCCCGATGCGCGACCTCGTCGGAGAGCTGCTCGAGTTCGTGGACGACGTCGTGGACGGCCTCGGGTCGCGGGCGGACGTCGAGTACGTCCACACGATCATGCGCGACGGTACGAGCGCGGACCGCCAACTGGCAACGTACGCCGCGACCGACAACCTGCGCGCGGTCGTCGACCGGCTGGCGCACGAGACGATGGTCGGCGTCCCGGCACCGGTCGGCGCGAGCCTGGTTCCCTGAGCCCCCCGCGGTGGCAGCCGCCTCACACGAAGCGCGGGAGATGGTGCGCGAGCTGCGCGCGCCACACCGGCCAGTCGTAGGGCACGTCGGAGCCCCACACGTCCAGCTCGTGCGGGATCCCCTTCGCGCGCAGCAGCTCGGCGAAACGCATCGTGCCGGCGAACGCCCCGCCAGCGCTGTCGTCCTCCGAGCTGCCCTGCCCGCACACCAGCAGGATCCGCACGCGGGAGCGGAGCCAGTCGAGGTGGTCGCCGTGCATGTTCGCGACGTAGTCCATGGGATTGGTGAAGTAGAAGGCGTCGCCGTAGTGCCCCCACCCGATCGGCTTCATGTCGTACACCCCGGACAGGCAGATCGCCCGGGGGAACAGGTCGGCCCGGCGCAACGTGAAGTTGGCGGCGTGAAAGGCACCGAAGCCGGTGCCGGCGACGAAGACGTCGAGGTGGCCGTTGCAGTCCCGGTCGATGAACGGGACGACGTCGTTGACGACGAGGTCCTCGAACTTCTCGTGCGCGCGCGCCCGCTCCTCGAGCGGCAGGTCCGGGCGCCGCCAACTCTGCGCGTCGTAGCTGTCGACGCAGTAGATCTTCACGGCACCCGCATCCACCAACCAGGCCACCCCGTCGAGCAGCCCGTTGGCCTCGAAGTCGTGCGCCCGCCCTCCGTCGGTGGGGAACCACAGCAGCGGCCGCCCCCAGTGGCCGTAGGCGATGACCCTCGCGTGCCCGATCGCCCACGTGTCCAACCAGACCTCGTGACGTCTCATCGCGACACCCTTTCAGCACGTCGATGAGCGCCGTCGACCAGCGTCGCTACCGGTACCCCCGCCGCCGCGCGGCGACGCGCGGCGGCACGGGTCGAACCGTCAGGCCACGGTCGGGGAAGCGGGCTGCTGCCGGTTCCTTCGCCGCAGCCAAGTGGCCAACTCGTGCGGGGGCAGTGGCCGGGACAGGTGGTAACCCTGCGCCGCGGAGCAACCCAGCTCGGTCAGCTGCCGCCACACCTCGGCGTCCTCCACGCCCTCGGCGACCACGTGCAGCCCCAGGTTGCGCCCCAGCTCGATACTGGAGGAGACGATGACGGCGTCGTTCGAATCGGCCGCCATCTGCAGCACGAACGACCGGTCGATCTTCAGCTCGTTGACCGGCAGCCGCTTGAGGTAGGCGAGGGAGCTGTACCCCGTGCCGAAATCGTCGATCGACAGCCGGATTCCCAGCTCGGACAGCCGCGTGAGCACGTCCTGAGCACGCGCGGGGTCCGTCATGATCCCGCTTTCGGTGATCTCGATGACGAGCCGGTCCGCGCCCACGCCGTACCGCGCCAACCGGTCCGCGACCTGGCGCGGGAAGTCGAGGTCCAGCAGGCAGCGGGCGGAGACGTTCACGGCGACGGCCAGCGCGAGGCCGTCGGTCTCCCACGCGCGAGCCTGCGCCAGCGCGGTGTCGAGCACCGCGAGCGTGAGCGGGCGGATCAGCCCGGTGCGCTCGGCCAGCGGGACGAAGTCCCCGGGACCCAACAGCCCGCGCTGCGGGTGCTGCCAACGGGCCAGCGCCTCGACCGACTGCACCCGTCCGGTCGCCAGCTCCGCCTTCGGCTGGTAGTGCAGCACGAGTTCGTCCCGGTCCAACCCGCGGCGCAGGTCACCCAGCAGCGACAGCCGCGCGGGGCTGTTGCGGTCCAGCTCCGGCGCGTACGCCGCGACCCGGTGTGCGTCTCCTTCGCGACGTACATCGCGATGTCGGCCCGCTGGAGCAGCACCTCGAAGCTGTCCCCGTGCTCGGGCGCGACGGTGACGCCCATGCTGGCCTCGACGTCCAGCGTCACGCCGTCGAGCACGAACGGCTCGTGCAGACCCGCGAGCAGCTTGTCCGCCACCGCGAACGCGTCGGCCTCGGTCGCCAGGTCGGGAAGCAGCACCACGAACTCGTCCCCGCCGAGCCGTGCGATGGTGTCGGCCTCTCGGAGGACCCCGCGCAGCCGCGGGCCGACCTGCACCAGCAGGTCGTCCCCGCAGTGGTGGCCGAGGGTGTCGTTGATCTCCTTGAACCGGTCGAGGTCGAGCAGCAGCAAGCCGACCCGCGCGCCGGACCGGGTCGCGGCGGCCAGTGCCTGCGTGGTGCGGTCCTTGAGCAGCACCCGGTTCGGCAACCCGGTCAACGCGTCGTGCAGGGCGAGCCGCTCGTTGGTCCGCGACTGCACCCGCAGTTGCGCGGAGGCACGGGCGACGACACGGAACAGCCCCAGGTAGAGGACCGTGAGGCCGGCGAGCATCCACCACATGATCTGGCGGGTGTCCGCGGTGATGTCGGCGGCGAGCGGCTCGTAGGGGAAGTGCAGCTCGGCGACGCCGGCGATCGCGGTCGGCGCGTCGGACAGCCGAAGCGGCACGTACACCCGCAGCAACCGCCCCGGGTACCTGCCCCACGGCACGTCCATGTGCGCGGGGTGGGTCACCTGCGACGAGACACGGCCGTGCAGGGCACCCCGCAGCCCGGATCCGGCGGGGAATCGGCGTCCGACGAACGGCGCCTAGGTGGCGTACCACACCGTCCCGCCCTGGTCCCACACCGCCAGCCGCGCGGTCCCCTGCGTGATCCGCGGGTCGCGGAAGAGTGCGTCGTACGCCGCGCGCCGCTCGGGGGCGATGGGCGCGCGCAGGTCCGCGGCGGACATCTGGGACGCGACGAGCAACTGCGTGGTCGCGGTGGCCATCTTCTCGGCGTTCGCCAGCGTGCGCCGCTCGACGACCCGCGTCAGTTGCTGCCCCACGACCAGTCCCATTACGCCGATGAGCACCGCGCTCAGGTCAGCAGGCCGACACGGCGCGGCCGAACCCGAACCCGCAACTGCGACATTGTGGAGCGTCCCTCTTCTCCTGCCCGGACCGTAATCGCCCGGTCTATCGGCGCGGCTCGCGGCCAGGTGAGCGCGTGCACCGGTGAAGCCGGGGACGCGTGAGAGGCTGGGGGCATGCAGTTGTGCCAGTCGACGAAGCTCGCCGACGTCTGCTACGACATCCGGGGGCCGGTGCTGACGGAGGCGAAACGGCTCGAGGAGCAGGGTCACCACGTCCTGCGGCTCAACATCGGCAACCCCGCGCCGTTCGGCTTCGAGGCCCCCGAGGAGATCCTCCACGATGTGATCCACAACCTGCCGACCGCGCAGGGATACGTGGACTCCAAGGGGCTGTTCCCGGCCCGCCGTGCCGTCGTGCAGTACTACCAGCGCCGGGGTGTCGGCGGCGTCGACGTCGAGGACGTCTACCTGGGCAACGGCGTGTCCGAACTGATCGTCATGTCGCTGCAGGCGCTGCTCAACGACGGCGACGAGGTGCTCATCCCGGCTCCCGACTACCCGCTGTGGACCGCGGCCGTGCGGCTGTGCGGCGGGACCCCGGTGCACTACCTGTGCGACGAGCAGGCGGACTGGTCCCCCGACCTCGCCGACCTGGCAAGCAAGATCACCTCAAACACGAAGGCGCTCGTCGTCATCAACCCGAACAACCCGACCGGCGCGGTCTACCCGCGCCCGGTGCTGGAGTCGATCGTCGAGCTCGCCCGGCAGCACAGCCTCGTCCTCCTCTCCGACGAGATCTACGACCGGATCCTCTACGACGGGGTCGAGCACACCTGCACCGCGGCGCTTGCCCCGGACCTGTTCTGTCTCACGTTCAACGGCCTGTCGAAGGCGTACCGGGTGGCCGGGTTCCGCTCCGGGTGGCTCGTCGTCTCCGGGCCCAAGCAGCACGCCACGAGCTACGTCGAGGGTCTGGACATCCTCGCCAACATGCGACTGTGCGCGAACGTCCCAGGGCAGCACGCGATCCAGGCGGCGGTCGGCGGCTACCAGTGCATCGAGGACCTCGTGCTCCCCGGAGGGCGGCTGCTCGAGCAGCGCAACACGGCGCACGAGCTGCTGACGGCGATCCCGGGCGTCACGTGCGTGCGGCCCCAGGGCGCGCTTTACGCGTTCCCCCGGATCGACCCCGCGGTCTGTCCGCTGTACGACGACGAGGGCTTCGTCCTCGACCTGCTGCTCCAGGAGCGGCTCTTGATCGTGCAAGGGACGGCGTTCAACTGGCCGCGGCCCGACCACGTCCGGATCGTCACGCTCCCGCACGTCGACGACCTGACGGACGCGATCGGGCGGCTCCACCGGTTCCTGGCCACCTACACGCAGTAGCTCGTCGCGGTCCCTCCTCGAGCCCCCCGCACCGCGCCGAACCCAGCCCGCACCGCGCCGATCTTGACGTCCTTGTCGCCGGACCGGGCGGTCGGGCAGCAAGAACGTCAACATCGACGCAGGAACAGGGGTCGAGCGGGGTCAGCGGGCGAGCCAGGCGCCCGGGCTCTCGGCCAGCGACCGGACGTGTGCGGGCAGATCGCCGCTGAGCACGTCCGCGAGCGAGGTCTCCTCGAGCACCCGGCGCAGGCTGGCGCGCAGGGCGACCCAGACCACGGGCAGGTGCTCCGCCACGCCCTCGTAGCGAACGTCCTCCGGCCGCAACCGGCGGTCCTCGGCGAGCGGGCCGTGCACGGCGCGGAGCACGTCGGCGATGGAGATCTCTTCCGGCGGGCGGCCGAGCTCGTAGCCGCCCTCCGCGCCGCGGTGGCTGCGGACCAGGCCCGCGCGGCGGAGGTCCGCGAGGATCGCCTCCAGGAACTTGCGCGGGAGGTTCTGCCGGGCGGCGAGCACCTCGCTGGTCAGCCGGCCGGGAGCGGTCTCGGCGAGCGCGAGAAGCGCGCGCACGGCGTAGTCCACCGTCGCCGAGATCTCCATGCTCGCATTCTGGCCCCCCGTCCCGTTCCGGTCCACGAGGGCGCGAGGCACTCCCCCGGCCGTCACCGGCTCACCGTCGACATCCCCCGGCGGCGCCGGATCCCCTCGTCGACCGTGGTGAAGACGATGTCGACCATGATCCCCACGACCAGGATCACGAGCATCGTGGCGATCAGCCCCTCGACGTCGACGAGCTCGCGGAAGGTGTTGAGGCGCACCCCGACCGACGGTCGGTAGGCGATGATCACGAGGAGCTCGCCGGCCATCAGGCTGCGCCAGGCGAACGCCCACCCCTGCTTGAGCCCGGAGACGATCGACGGCAGGGACGCGGGGAGGATGACGTGCCGGTAGAGCGCGAACCCCCGCGCGCCGAGGTTGCGCCCGGCGTTCAGCAGCACCGGCGGCACGTAGTCGACCCCGGCGATCACCCCGTTCGCGATCGAGGGGGCGGCGCCGAGAACGACGACGAACAGGATCGCGCTCTCGGTGAGCTGGAACAGCAGGATCGCCAGGGGGAACCAGGCGATGGACGGCATCGTCTGCAGTCCCGTGATCAGCGACCCGAGCGCGGTGCGCAGCACGCGGACCCGGGCGACGGCGATGCCGAGCGCGAGCCCGATGACCGCGGCCAGCGCGAACCCGATGGTCGCGCGCCGCAGCGTGTGCGCCAGCGCCTCCCAGAACACGCCCGTGCCGAGTTCGTGCCACAGCTCGGCGGCGACCGGACCGGGGCCGGGCAGGACGTAGTCCGGGCGCCCACACCGACATCGCCACCGCCTGCCACAGCGCGACCGCGAGACCGACCGCGGCCAGCTGTGGCCATGCTGCGGACCAGGCGCGGCCCGCCCTGCCTCGCCGCCGCCCGCCGGCGAGGTCCAACGCGTCGAGGCCGACGAGGTCGGCCCGCAGGTCCTCGGCCGGCGGCCGGGTCGGGGTGTTAGCGACCATGGCGGCGGACCTCCGCGCGCAGGCGGTCGGTCACCGTGGCGGCGAGCACGGCGACCTCGGGACAGTCGATCCGCCGGGGCCGCGGCACGTCGACGGCGAACTCGTCGATGACGCGCCCCGGACGGCTGGACAGCAGGACGATGCGGTCGCCCAGCCGCACGGCCTCGCGGACATTGTGCGTGACGAACAGCACGCTGAGACCACGGACGGACCACAGCCGCTCCAGCTCGTCGTGCAGCACGTCGCGCGTCATCGCATCGAGAGCACCGAACGGCTCG
Organism: Mycobacteriales bacterium; assembly: GCA_035310665.1. Lineage (GTDB taxonomy): Bacteria > Actinomycetota > Actinomycetes > DATGDX01 > DATGDX01 > DATGDX01. The sequence continues at coordinate 7,792 of DATGDX010000093.1, forward strand.
TCCATGAGCAGGACGGGGGTGCGCAGCGCGAGCGTGCGGGCCAGCGCGACCCGCTGGCGCATTCCACCGGACAGCTCGTGCGGTCGCTTGTCAGCGAACTCGTCCAGGTGCACCGAGGCCAGCAGTTCGAGTGCCTCACCCGAGCGCTCGCGCCGCGGCACCCCGCGCATCCACAGTGCGATCTCGACGTTCGCGCGCACGGACAACCACGGGAACAGGGCGGGTTCCTGGAACATCAGCCCGGGCGTGCCGTCGGCAACCTCGAGCCGACCGGCGGTCGGGCGGTCGAGCCCTGCGACCAGGGACAGCAGCGTGCTCTTGCCACAGCCGGACGCGCCGACGAGGCAGACGAACTCCCCCGGCCGAACCTCCAGCGACACCCGGTCGAGCGCGAGCACCGCGCCGTCACCGCGGCCGTAGACCTTGGTCACCTCGTCGAGGACGACCACGGCGGGCGCCGTACTGTCCCATCGGGTCATCGGAGTCACGTCGACGAGCGTCACGGCTGCACCACCGTCGCCTCCCCCTTCGCAGCGAGCACCCGGTTGAGCGGCCCGAGGTCGTACAGCCCGTCGAGGTTCGCGTCCCCGAGCAGTCCCACGGCCTGCGCGTGCTTGGCGCCTTCGAGGAGGGAGCTGGCGATCGGGTCGTTGGTGAACGTCAACGGTTTCCAGGCAGCCGCCACCAGATCCGCCGGCAACGGCTTGCCGGTCAGTCTCCCGATCGACTCGGCGACGGTCCGCTGCGCTCCCGCGGGGTCGCGGTTCACCACGTCGGTGGCCTCGACGTGCCCGCGGAGCAGGGCCGCGACGGCATCGGGGTGCTCCTCGAGGAACGCCGTGCGCACGAGGAGGTTCGTCGTCACGAACCTGCCGCCCGGCCACAGGGTTCTTTCGTCCACCAGCACCTTCCCTCCGTCGCGCACCAACCGGCTCACATAGGGTTCCGGAACCCAGGCCCCGTCGATGTCACCGGTGGCGAACGTCTGCACCGTCTGGCTGTTCTCCTGCGGCACCACGTTCACCTCTCCGCCACCGCTGGTGTCGGTGCGCAGCCCCTGTTGCCGCAACCAGTACCGCAGCGCGATGTCCTGGGTGTTGCCCAGCTGCGGGGTCGCGATCCGCTTGCCACGCAGGGCTGCCGCGTCACGGATCGACGGCTTGACGACGAGGGCGGCACCGCCGGCGGTGGCCCCCGCGATGACGCGCACCGCCTTGCCTTGCGACCTGACGAACGCGTTGGTCGTGGGACCCGGTCCGATGTACGTCGCGTCGACCGCGCCGCTGAACAACGACTCGATCGCCGCCGGGCCCGCGTTGAACGTCCTCGTCTCCAACGTCGCCGTGCCGTCCAGGGCCCTCGCGAAGATGCCCTTGTCGATACCGACGATCGCGGTCGCGTGCGTGAGGTTCGGGAAGTAGCCGAGCCGCAGCGCGACCTGCGAGCGTCCGGTCGTTTCGGTCGCCGGCGCACCCGTGCACGCCGTGACCACTGCCATCACCGCCACCACCAGGGCGACCCACAGACCTCCCCGCCGGCGTGCCTGCATCCCCGTCATCCCATCCCCTGCCAGTCGTCCTCGCCCTTGCCGCCAATTCCGATCGAGCAGATAGGAAAGCCGCCGGCGACGATACGGCGGGCGACGTTAAATCACCGTGAAGCGGGCAGGTCACCGCCACCCCCGCCCCGCGACTCGGTCCCTCGCCGCTGCGCGCTGCGGGCGGCGTTCGGGTCGAGCCGGTCGCGCAACCAGGTGAGCAGCCACACGTCGACTGCGTCGTCGGCGTGCAGCCGGGTCCACCAGCGCTCGGTTGGCTGGAAGCGGACGAGCGGACGCCACAGGGTCTCGTCGGCGGCAACGGAACGGACAAGGTTGATCAGCTCAGCCGGATCGGCACGTGCTGTGCGGCGGTGCAGCGATCGCATCGGGAGTCCCTTCGGGGTGCCGGTCGGGGGGCGGTGAACGGCCCACGACACCGGCAGCCCGGCGGGACGGGAGCATGCGCGAGTCGATGGCGACGCAACGACGTGGCCAGGGTGGACATTGGTAGTGACTTTCGGTCGGTCGGACAGGGCGCGGGGCGGCGTTCGCCGCGGTCGCGTCAGCGACAGACCTGGTCGAAATGGTTGGCGCGACGGCCGACCCAGAACCGGTCGAGAAGCGAGCCGAACCTCATGGGCGCGTATCGAAGCACACTCGACGCCACGGGGTCGAGACGGGCGTTCTAGCCGCCGAGTCGGGTCGTCACGTCGGCGCCGCGGGTGCCTCCCGGGTAGGTGTCGCCGCCCAGCAGATCCGTCCACACGATCGCGCGGCTGACGTCCGTCGGAGAGACGATGCCGACGATCCGGCCCTCGTGGAGCACCACGGCCCGCCCCTGCGTGCAGCCGTGCAGTCGCGGCAGCACCGTGCCCAGCGGGTCCTCCGGCGCAGCGAGCGG
>DATGDX010000094.1:0-8680 GCA_035310665.1 Mycobacteriales bacterium
AGGGCCGGGCGTTCGGGGACGTGCCGCTGACCCTGGAGTACAAGCTCGAGGTGTGGGACTCGCCGAACTCCGCCGGTGTGATCATCGACGCGGTGCGCTGCGCGAAGATCGCCCTGGACCGGGGCGTCGGCGGGCCGATCCCGTCCGCGTCGGCGTACTTCATGAAGTCCCCGCCGGTGCAGCACCCCGACGACGAGGCCCGCGAGCTCGTCGAGCGGTTCATCGCCGGCGACGTCGACCGCTGACCCGGCGGGCGGCCCTGACGGGTCGCGCACCCCGCGCCACCCGTCGACCGGGCGTCGGGTTCGGCGGCTCGTAGCCTGGGCCCGTGTCGTTCGTCAGCGACCTGTACTCGGTCGCCCGCGAGCCGCACTTCGGGCGGCTCTACGCCACCCGACTCACGTCGCAGGGCGCGGACGGGGTGTTCCAGGTCGCCCTGGCCAGCTTCGTCTTCTTCTCCCCGGAGAAGCAGACGACCGCGGCCCGGGTCGCCGCGGCGTTCGCCACGCTCTTGCTGCCGTACTCCCTGGTCGGCCCGTTCGCCGGGGTGCTCCTGGACCGCTGGCGCCGCCAGCGCGTCCTCGTCCTGGCCAACGTCGTGCGCGCCGCGATGGTCGTGGGCGTCGCCGCGCTCGTGGCCACCGGTGTCGACGGGCCGGCGTTCTTCGCCTCCGCGCTGGCCGTGCTGTCCGTCAACCGGTTCTTCCTCGCCGCGTTGTCGGCCGCGCTGCCGCACGTCGTGACGCGGGACGAACTGGTGATGGCGAACTCGGTGAGCACGACGTCCGGCACGCTGGCGGCGTTGCTCGGCGGTGGGATCGGCTTCCTGGTCCGCCGGCTCGCCGGCGACGGCGACCCGGTCAGCGCCGTCGTCATGCTCGTCGCCGCGGGCGCGTACCTGGTCGCCGCATCGATCGCCACGCGTTTCCGTGCGGACCTGCTCGGACCCGACGTCGACCCGACCCGGCCCCAGGCCCGAGAGGCGCTGCACCACGTCGTCCGCGGTCTGCGGGACGGCGCGGCGCACGTCCGGCGCAACCGCCGCGCGCGGCGGGCACTCGGGGCGATTACGGCCCACCGCTTCTGTTACGGCATCGCGCTGATCGCCACCATTCTGCTCTACCGCAACTACTTCCACACCACGACGGACCTCGAGGCGGGCCTCGGCGGGCTCGCGCTCGTGTTCGCGGCATCGGCCGCCGGGATTCTCGTCGGCGCGGTGATCACTCCCGAGGTGACCGCCCTCGTCACGAAGGAAACCTGCATCGCGCTCTCGCTGGGGCTGGCGGCGGCGGCGCAACTCGCCCTCGGCCTGCCGTTCACCGAGCCGACCGTGGTCGCGGCCGCGTTCCTGCTGGGCGTCGTCGCCCAGGGGGCCAAGGTCTGCGTCGACAGCCTCCTTCAGGAGAGCGTCGACGACGCCTACCGGGGACGCGTGTTCTCGTTCTACGACCTGCTGTTCAACGTCGCGTTCGTCGCCGCCGCCGCGGTCGCCGCGGTGGCCTTGCCGGCGAGCGGGCGGTCCTCGGCCGCCGTGGTGGTCATCGCGCTGGGGTACGCCGTCACCGCGGCGGGCTATGCGTGGGCGTCGTCGCGGCGTCCGGATGATCGCCGAGAGCCCGAGCGGGTGCACGGACGGCTGGTGGGCTGACAGGCCGCCCGGATCACTCCTGGGACGCCCGGATCACTCCTGGGACGGCAGCGGCACCCCGCGCCCACTGGCCCACGACCGAAGCTCCGCCTCCGCCACCGCGGCCTCCACCGGGCCACGCTCGATGCGCCGGGCGAGCAGGAACCGGTACGCCTCGCCGACGAGCGGTCCGGGTCCGACGCCGAGAATCCGCATGATCTCGTTGCCGTCGAGGTCGGGGCGCAGCCGCGCCAGGTCCTCCTCGGCGCTGAGCCGGGCGATGCGCCGCTCGAGCTCGTCGTAGGCAGTCGCGAGGGCGAGCGCCTTGCGCCGGTTGCGCGTGGTGCAGTCGGAGCGGACGAGCCGGTGCAGCCGGTCGAGGAGTGGCCCGGCGTCGCGGACGTAGCGGCGGACCGCGGAGTCGGTCCACTCCCCGGTGCCGTAGCCGTGGAAGCGCAGGTGCAGTTCGATCAGCCGGGTGACGTCCTCCACGACGGGCTTCGGGAACCGCAGCGCGGACAACCGGGCGCGTGCCATCGCCGCCCCCACCACCTCGTGGTGGTGGAACGACACCCGGCCCGACGGTTCGAACGAGCGCGTCTTCGGCTTGCCGATGTCGTGGAGCAGGGCGGCCAGCCGCAGCACGAGGTCGGGGGCGGTGTCCGGTGGCTCGAGCACGATCGCCTGCTCGAGCACCGTCAGCGAGTGCTCGTAGACGTCCTTGTGCCGATGGTGCTCGTCGGTCTCGAGACGCAGCCGCGGCAGTTCGGGGAGCACGACGTCGGCGAGCCCGGTGTCCACCAGCAGGGTGAGCCCGCGCCGCGGATGCTCCCCGCACACCAGCTTCGCCAGCTCGTCGCGGACCCGCTCGGCGGCGACGATGTCCAACCGGCCGCTCATCGCGCGCATCGCGGCGACGACACCGGGCGCGACGGCGAACCCGAGCTGGGCGGCGAACCGGGCGGCGCGCAACATCCGCAACGGGTCGTCCGAGAAGGAGTCCTCGGACCGGCCGGGCGAGCGAAGGACCCGGGCGGCCAGGTCCCGCAACCCGCCGTACGGATCGACGAACACGTGGTCGGGCAGGAGGACCGCCATCGCGTTCACCGTGAAGTCGCGGCGCGCCAGATCCCCCTCGAGCGAGTTCCCGTACACGACCTCCGGGTGCCGGTCGTCGCGCCGGTAACTCTCGCTGCGGTACGTCGTGATCTCCAACCGGAACCGGGCCTTGGCGACGCCGAGGGTGCCGAACTCGATGCCCGTCTCCCAGATCGCGTCCGCCCACCCCGCCACGAGCTCGCGCACCTGCTCCGGGCGGGCCGAGGTGGCGAAGTCCAGGTCCACGCCGAGCCGGCCGAGCAGCGCGTCGCGCACCGATCCGCCGACCAGGGCGATCTCGTGACCGGCGGCGCCGACACGGCGGGCCAGGTCGTGGGCGACGGGAGACACCCGGAGCAGCTCCGCGACGGCCCGCCGCTGTGCCGCGGACAGTTCGCCGGCACGGACGGCACGACCGCCCGTCTCGCCGGCGGTGGGGGAAGGTGCGGGCACGGGGACCAAGGGTACGGCGCGCGCCCCCCGTGAACCGCCCGTGTTCTCGTGACCTTTTGCGGGCCGGGACTGTTCGTCACCGTCCGGACCCCCTAGGCTGCACAGTGCGGGGAGCTGACCTGGGCAGTCGCGACGGGGACACCGGCGTCGCCGCCCGACTAGGGCTGCGGAGGCGCGACCATGAAGGGTGCACTCGACCTCCACCGAGAGCTTCTCGGTCGAGGTGTGTCCCACGAGATCGTTCGACTTCCCCGGATGATCCTCACTGCCGACGAGCTCGCCGACGCGCTCGGCCTGCCCGCACAGGCCTGCCGTGTGGTCAAGGTGTTCCTCGCCGACGATCGCCTCGTCGGCGCCCTGCTGCCCCCGGGGCAGCTGCCGTCGCCGGCCGCCCTCCTCACCGCGACCGGGGCCGAGGGCGTGCGCCTGGCCCCCACGGACGTCGTGAACGCGGCGACCGACTACGCCGCCGGTCTCGTGGCGCCCATCCTGCTGCCGGCCGACATGCCGCTGTTCGCGGACGCCGACCTGCACGCCGACGCCGTCGTCTACACGCCGACCGGCGACACCGGCACGGCGCTCGGCATCCGGACCCGGGACCTGCTCACGGTCAGCCGGGCACGCGTCGTCGAGCTCCGCGAGCCGTCGACCGAGGCCGCCGCCGACGCGGCCGCGCTGCGTCCCGCGCCGGTCGCCACCCCCTGACCTGTTACGCCTGATTCACCCCGTGTGACCCGGGGCACGCGCTCTGCGCGCCGCCCGGCGCGCGCCCCCCCGCGGTTACGATCGAGTCGTGCCCCATGCCCGTCCGGCGCCGCCGCGCCGCCGCCTGCGTCGGGCGGAGGAGACGTCCGCCGGCGGGCTCGTCATCGACCGGGCCGGGGCGTCGATGCGGGCCGCGTTGATCGGACGCATCGACCGTCGCGGCCGGCTGCTCTGGTCGCTTCCGAAGGGCCACGTGGAGCCCGGCGAGACGACCGAGGCCGCGGCGATCCGCGAGGTCGCCGAGGAAACGGGGATCGTCGGCCGCGTCCTCGCCCCCCTCGGCACCATCGACTTCTGGTTCGTCGCCGACGACCGGCGCGTCCACAAGACCGTCCACCACTTCCTCCTCGTCGCCGAGGGGGGTGAGCTGTGCGACGACGACGTCGAGGTCAGCGCGGTCGCATGGGTGCCGCTCGACGAGGTGCCCGCCCGGCTGGCCTACGCCGACGAGCGGCGGCTCGTCGGGCGCGTCCCGCAGCTGCTGGCGGACATCGCGTGACCTCGGTCGACCGCCGGGGCCGGCACGGGCCGGCGGCGCGCCGGCTCCTGGTCCTCCCCCTCGTCGCGCTGCTCCTGGTCTCCGGGTTCTCCGGGGTGGCCGTGGCCGACCCTCGGCACCTCGCCGCAGCGAGCACGGACGCGGCCCCGCAGACCCCGGAGACTCCGGAGACCACGGAGACCCCGCTGCGCATCCTCCTCGATCGGCTGGACCCGAAGGCCCCACGCCCGGGGACGCCGCTCACGTTCGAGGGCCGGGTCGAGAACCTCGGGCCGGCGGAGGTCGCCGACCTGCGCGTCCGGTTGCGGGCGGGGACGCAGCCGGTCGGCAGCCGCAGCGAGCTCGCGGTCCTCGCCCGGCGGCACGACACGGTCGGGCTCGTGGTGCCCGGCACCCAGGTCGACGCCGCCCCGACGCTCCCCGCGGGCGGGCAGGTGAGCTGGACGCTCACCGTGGACGCGGGCCGGCTGGGGTACGCCGCGTTCGGCGTCTACCCGGTCCAGCTCGAGGTCCGTGGCCGATCGGGCGGCGGCGAGCCGCGGACCCTCGCGCGGCTCACCACCTTCCTCCCGTGGGCACCCGCGACCGCGTCGGTGGCACCCACCCGGCTGGTGTGGCTCTGGCCGCTGGCCGCGACCCCCCGGCAGCGGCCGGACGGGAGCCTCCTCGACGACGGGCTCGGTCGCGACCTCGCGCCGGGCGGGCGGTTGCGGCGGCTGGCCGACGCGGCGGCGTCGGCCAGTCGCACACCTGTCACCTGGGTCGTCGACCCGGCCCTGCTCGCGGCTGTCGCGGACATGAGCGACGGCTACCTGGTGCGCCCGCCGGGGCAACCGGCCCGACCGGGCCGGGCAGCGGCGAGCGCGCGGAGCTGGCTGACCGAGGTGCGCCGGCTGACACGCGGGAAGAGCCTGCTGGCGCTCCCGTTCGCCGACCCCGACGTCGTCGCGCTGGAACGCGCGGGGATGGACGGCGATCTCGGCTACCAGACCCGCGCGGGTCGGCAGCTCACCCGCCAGGTGCTCGGCACGCCCGCGGTCGAGGGGTTGGCCTGGCCCCCCGACGGGCTGCTGACCCGCTCCGCGCTCGAGACGCTGCTCGGAGCGGGCACCCGCAGCCTCGTGCTCGCCGACGTCGCGCTGCGGCCCCCGGACTCGGCGTCGTACACCCGCGACGCGCGGGCGGACCTCGACACCGTCGCCGGACCACTGCCCACCGCCCTCACCGACACCACCCTGACGGGCGCGCTCGCCGACGCGTCGGGCGGTGACGACACGCGCCTCGTCGAGCAGCGGTTCCTCGCGGAGACCGCGCTCATCACGGCCGAGCTCCCCGGCCGCTCCCGCACCGTCGTCGTGGCCCCGCCGCGACGCTGGGATCCCGCCGGCCGGCTCGCGCACGACCTGCTCGCCGACACCGCCACCGTGCCGTGGCTCGTCCCCACGCCGCTGGCCACGGTGCTCGCCGGCCCGAACCGGGGCGAGACGGTCGACGTGGCCCGGCTGCACTACCCCGACGAGACGGTGAGCGAGCTCGACGGCACCCACCTCGCCGGCGTCGCGAGCCTCGCGCGGGAGGTCCGGCTGCTGCGCGCGGTCCTCGTCGGCGAGACCCCGCTCGCGACCGACCTGCTGTTCTGCCTGTTCCGCGCCGGGTCCGTGGCCTGGCGGGAGGACCCCGGCACCGGAAACCGGGTGCTGCGGAGCGTGCGCACCGACGTGGACGCGATGCGGCGCGGCACCGGGATCGCCTCCGCGGGGTTGTTCACGCTGACCAGCCGGTCCGGGTCGGTGCCGTTGACCGTGGCGAACGAGCTCGACGACAGCGTGCGGGTGCGGATCGCCGTGCGCGCTCTCAACAGCGCGGCGCTGTCCACCCCGGGCCCGACCACCGTCACGATCGCCGCCCGGCAGAAGCCGACGATTCCGCTGCACGTCACCGCGCACGTCAACGGGGTGATCCCGATGACCGCGCAGCTGCTGACCCCCGACGGCCGGCCGCTGAGCCCCGCGGTGGTGCTTCGAGTCCGCTCGACCGCCTACGGTCAGGTCGGGTTGGCCGTGACCCTCGGCGCCTTCGCCGTGCTGCTGATCGCCGTCGGGGTCCGGCTGGGTCGCCGGGGGCTGCGGGCGGCGCGAGCCGCCCGGGCCGCGCGTGACCGGTGACCGCGTGACCGGTGACCGCGTGACGCCCGAGCGCCGAACGCCGACCGGCGGTGGCGCGAGCGCCCAGCACCTGCTTCCGGCGACCCGGGTCATGGCGCTCGGCACCATCGCCTCGCGGGCGACCGGGTTCCTGCGTACCGCGGTCATCGCCGCTGCGCTGGGCGGCAAGCTGGTCGCCGACGCCTACAACGTCGCGAACACCACCCCGAACATCGTCTACGAGCTCCTGCTGGGCGGGGTGCTCACCAGCGTCGTCGTGCCGCTGCTCGTCACCGCCCGCCGACGCGACCCCGACGGGGGCGAGGCCTACGCCCAGCGGCTGCTCACCGTCGTCGTCGTGGTGCTCGGCGGGCTGTCCCTCGTCGCCGTGCCGGCCGCCCCGCTCGTCGTCGACCTGTACGGCAGCTGGGCGAGCCCCGACCAGCAGGCCCTCGCGGTCACCTTCGCCCGCTTCTTCCTGCCACAGATCGTCTTCTACGGCATCGGCGCGCTGATCGGGGGCATCCTGAACAGCCGCGACCGGTTCGCGGCGCCGATGTGGGCCCCCGTGCTCAACAACCTCGTCGTGATCGTGACGGCGCTGCTGTTCCTCGCGGTCGTCGTCCCCGACCCGACCCCGGCCGACCTGACCCCGGCCCAGGTGTGGCTGCTCGGGTTGGGAACCACGGGCGGGATCGTCGCGCAGACCGTGGCCCTCGTGCCGTCGCTGCGCGCCATCGGGTTCCGGCTGCGCCTGCGTTTCGACTGGCGCGGGGTGGGGCTCGCCCGCGCCGGGCGGCTCGCCGGCTGGGTGTTCGTCTACGTCGCCGCCAACCAGATCGCCTACCTCGTGATCGTGCGGCTGGCGACCGCCGCGGCCGCTCCTTCGGGTGAGGGCACCGCCAGCGGCTTCTCGCCGTACCAGTACGCGTTCCTGCTGTTCTCCCTCCCGCACGCGATCATCGCGGTGTCCGTCATCACCGCGCTGCTCCCGGAGCTCAGCGGGCACGCCGCGGACGGACGCCTGGACCTGGTTCGGGCCAGCCTGTCGCAGGGGCTGCGTCTCGCCTCGGTCCTGCTCGTGCCCGCCGGCGCGCTCTGCGTCGCGCTCGGCCCGCAGATCGGTGTCCTCGTCTTGGGCTACGGCAACATGTCCGTCGCCGACGCTCGCTTCGTCGGCGTCGTGCTGGCCGCCTTCGCCGTCGGCCTTGTCCCGTTCTCGGCGTTCCAGCTGCTGCTGCGCGCGTTCTACGCCCTGCACGACACCCGCACGCCGGCGCTGCTCAACATCGTCGTCAACGCGGTGAACGTCGTGCTCGCGATCGGGCTCTCCCTCGCGCTGCGTCCGCACCAGCGAGTGGTCGGGCTCGCGCTCGCGCACGCGCTGTCGTACGTCGTCGGCCTCGCGCTCATGGCCGGCGCGCTGCGAGGCCGTCTCGGCGGGCTCGACGGCATGCGGATCGCGCGGACGATCGCCCGGCTGACGCTCGCCGCGGCAATCGGCGCCGTCACGGCGTACCTCCTCGGGACCCTGACCTGGGACCGGCTCGGCGTCGACCCGCTCACCTCGCTCGCCGCCCTCGCCGTGGGCGCGGCGGCCGGCGGGGGGCTGTTCGTCCTCGGGGCCCGGTTCCTGCAGGTCACCGAACTGTCCCCGGTCGCGGAGGCCCTCCTCGGCCGGTCGCGGTTCGGCCGGTCCCTCCGCGGCGGGCGATGACGACCCCCTCAACCCCATCCCGCGAGCAGGGGGCCGCGGATCGCCGCCGCCGACGGCACTGCCCGTTACCCCGGGCCCAAGCCCCTCCCGGGCCCTGGCCCCTCCCGGGCCCTGGCCGCGTCGGAGCCCCACACCCCCCGATCGGGGACCCTCGCCGACCCCTGTAGGCTCCGGCCAACCGCGACGTACCAGTACGGAAGTAGCGGTTGCGTCACTTTTCCGGCGCTCGGGTCGGACGCCGAATCCTGCCCCCGACCACCGTCGAGCGTCCCGCCGACCAACGCCGGGCAGGAGCGGGGGACCCAGGTTCTCCGGCGGCGGCCCGCTGGTCAGGAGTTGGCCAGCACGGGCGCCGCCTTCGGGGTGAAGCCGCG
>DATGDX010000095.1:0-1513 GCA_035310665.1 Mycobacteriales bacterium
GATGCCGACCGTCATCGAAATCGCGGGCTCGTCGACGGCGATCAGCGGCAGCGGGCGCGGGTCGTCGACGTCGGCGATGGTCTCGCCGATCGTGATGTCCGGGATGCCGGCGAGCGCGATGATGTCGCCCGGCCCGGCCTGGTCGGCCGGCACGCGGTCGAGCGCCTCGGTCACCAGCAGCTCGCTGATCCGCACCCGCTCGATCGCACCGTCGCGCCGGCACCACGCGACCGTCTGCCCGCGCCGGATCGTGCCGTTGTACACCCGGCACAACGCCAGCCGGCCGAGGTACGGCGAGGCGTCGAGGTTGCTGACCCTCGCCTGCAGGGGGGCGTCCGGGTCGTACGACGGTGCCGGGACGGTCGACAGCAGCACCTCGAACAGCGCCTTGAGGTCCGCTCCGTCCGGCATCTCCCCGTCCGGGGGGCGCGTCAGCGAGGCACGGCCGGCCCGCGCCGCGGCGTACACGATCGGGAAATCGAGCGCCGACGAGTCCGCGAGTCGATCGTCGAGCAGGTCGAGGAACAACTCGTACGTCTCGTCGACCACCTGCGCGATGCGCGCATCCGAGCGGTCCACCTTGTTCACGACCAGCACCACCGGCAGCCGTCGTTGCAGCGCCTTGCGCAGCACGAACCTGGTCTGGGGCAGCGGGCCCTCGGACGCGTCGACGAGCAGCAGAACGCCGTCGACCATGTGCAAAGCCCGCTCCACCTCGCCGCCGAAGTCCGCGTGCCCGGGAGTGTCGACGATGTTGATGGTGGTGTCGCCGTAGTGCACCGCGGTATTCTTCGCGAGGATCGTGATGCCCTTCTCCCGCTCGAGGTCCATCGAGTCGAGAACGCGCTCGGCGACCTCCTGGTGGGCGCGGAACGCACCGGACTGCCACAGCATCGCGTCGACGAGCGTGGTCTTGCCGTGGTCGACGTGCGCGACGATGGCCACGTTGCGCAGGTCGGTGCGAAGCTGCGAGCGAGCGGCCAGGTCGGGCATCGCCGTCACGCGTCCCCCGTCACGCGTCCACCGCCGGCAGCCCGTCGATCGACGTGGCGTTCTTCTCCGCCTGGTAGGCCGCGATGCCGGCCTCGCCCTTGTGCTGGGCCCAGCGGGGCAGCAGGTCGCGCTCACCGGCCAGGTCGAACAGCGGGACGGCGTAGCCGCACGAGTCGGCGATCCGCGTCAGCTCGACGACGACGACCGAGCGACGACCGGGCAGCTGCGGGAACCGGGCCGACAGCTGCACCCACTGCGGGTCGGTCCGGAGCACGACTCGGCCGCGCCCGTACAGCCGAACGATGCGCGGCGCGCCGTCGAACGCGCAGAACATCAGCGTGATGCGGCCGTTCTGCCGCAGGTGCGCAATCGTCTCCGCACCGCTGCCGGTGAGGTCGAGGTAGGCGACGGTGGTGTCGTCGAGGACCGCGAAGGTGTCGCGCAGGCCCTTCGGCGAGACGTTCACGTGCCCGTCGGGGCCGTCCGGCGCGGTGGCGACGAAGAAGACGTGCTGCGCCTG
>DATGDX010000096.1:0-4042 GCA_035310665.1 Mycobacteriales bacterium
GTGCACGAGGGCGGCCTCGCCGCGCTGCGCCGCGCCGGGGGGCGCGTGGCGGGTGACAGCGGCGTGCTCGCCACCGCGGACCTGGTCGTGGACGGGGTCCTGGGCATCGGCGGTCGCGGCGGGCTGCGGGAAGCGGCGGCCGAGGCGGCGGCCGCGGCCGCCGGTGGCGGCGCGGCCGTCGTGTCCGTCGACGTGCCGAGCGGCGTGGACGCGGACACGGGACGGGTGGACGGGGTCGCGGTGCGCGCCGACGTCACGGTGACCTTCGGGACCGGCAAACCCGGCTTGCTGGTCGCGCCCGGCGCCGGGTACGCCGGCGTCGTCGAGGTCGTGGACATCGGGCTGGGACCGTACCTGCCGACCGCGGACGTGGCGGCCCTGGATGCGCACGACGTGGCCGCCCTGCTGCCGACCCCCCGGCCGGAGAGCGACAAGTACCGCCGCGGCGTCGTCGGCGTTGCCGCGGGATCGACGGCGTACACGGGCGCGGCGGTGCTCGCGGTGGGCGGCGCCGTGCGTGGTGGCGCGGGCATGGTGCGCTACGTCGGCGACCCGCGTCCGGCCGGGCTGGTCCGGGCGCGCTGGCCCGAGGCGGTCATCACCGAAGGGATCGCCGAAGGGATCATGGAAGGGGCCCCGGAGCGGGCCGGGCAGGTGCAGGCCTGGGTGGTCGGGCCGGGGCTGGGCACCGACGCGGCGGCCGAGTCGGTCGTCCGCGGGGTCCTCGCGAGCGACGTCCCGGTCCTCGTCGACGCCGACGGCCTAACCGTGCTCGCGCGCCACCGCGACTGGCTGGCGCCCCGCACGGCCCCGACCCTGCTCACCCCGCACGCCGGGGAGTTCGGCCGGCTGCAGGGCCTCGAACGGGCCGCGGTCGAGGCGGACCGGCTGACCCAGGCGCGCCTGGCCGCCCGCGAGCTCGGCGTGACGATGCTGCTCAAGGGGTCGACGATGGTGGTCGCCGCCCCGGACGGGCGGGTGCGCGTCAACCCCACCGGAACCGCGGCCCTCGCCACCGCCGGCAGCGGCGACGTGCTGTCCGGCCTGTGCGGGGCGCTGCTCGCGCAGGGGCTCGAGGCGCTCGACGCGGCCGCGGTGGGCGCATTCCTCCACGGGCTCGCCGGCCGTCTCGCCCCGTTCCCGGCCAGCGCCTCGGATCTGTGGGAGGCGTGGCGCGCCGCCGTCGCGCTCGTCCGGAATTCACCCGGGGACTGACAGACTGGCGGGGTGGCCACCGTCCTGCGCGCCGAGGCCGCCGTGGACCTGGCGGCGGTGCGCGACAACGTCGCCGCGCTGCGCGCCGCCGCGGGCGAGGCCGAGGTCATGGCGGTCGTGAAGGCCGACGGCTACGGACACGGTCTCGTGCCGTGCGCGCGCGCGGCGGTGGCCGGCGGCGCAAGCTGGCTGGGCGTGGCGTTCGTGGAGGAGGCGCTGGCGCTGCGCGCGGCCGGGGTCAGCGCACCCACGCTCGCCTGGTTGTTCGCACCGGCGGAGCCGCGGCTGTCGGAGGCGGTCGCGGCCGGCGTGGACCTGTCGGTGAGCGCGGTGTGGGCCGTGGCGGAGGTTGCCGCCGCCGCCCGCGCCTGCGGCGTTCCGGCGCGCGTTCACCTCAAGGCGGACACCGGTCTCGGCCGGGGCGGCGCGCCGGGACTGCAGTGGGCGGACCTGCTCGCCGCCGCCGGGGCCGCCGCCGCGGACGGCAGCGTGCGCGTCGTTGCCGTGTGGTCGCACCTTGCGCACGCCGACGCCCCCGCACACCCCACGACCGAGCGGCAGGCCGCCGCGTTCCGCGACGCGGTCGCCGCCGCGGAGAGCGCCGGGTTCACGCTGGAGTTGCGGCACCTGGCGAACTCCGCCGTCACCCTGACCCGCCGCGACCTGCACTTCGACCTCGTCCGTCCCGGGCTCGCCGTCTACGGGCTCACCCCCGTGCCCGAGACCGCGCCGCCCGAGCGGCTCGGGCTGCGGCCGGCGATGACCCTGCGCGCCCGGGTGGCCCTGGCCAAGCGGGTTCCCGCCGGCTCCGGTGTCTCCTACGGGCACCGCTACACCACGGCGCGCGAGGCCACGCTCGCGCTCGTGCCCCTCGGCTACGCCGACGGCGTGCCGCGGGACGCGACCAACACGGCGGAGGTGTGGGTCGCTGGGCGCCGCCGGCGGATCGCCGGGAGCGTGTGCATGGACCAGTTCGTGCTCGACGTGGGGGACGACCCGGTGCGGGAGGGGGACGAGGTCGTGCTGTTCGGCCCCGGCGGCGGCGGCGAACCGACCGCGCAGGAGTGGGCCGACGCGCTCGGCACGATCTCCTACGAGATCGTGACACGGGTGGGGCCCCGCGTGCCCCGGACCTACGACGGGGAGCCGGGGTGACCACGGCGGTGCGCGCGGGCTGGCAGGAGCTCGCCGCGGCCATCCGGTCCTGCGCCGCCTGTCCCGACCTCGTCGCCACCCGCACGTCGGTGGTGGTCGGCGTGGCACCCCCCGAGGCCCGGGTGCTGCTCGTCGGCGAGGCGCCGGGGGCGCGGGAGGACGCCGCGGGGGTGCCGTTCGTGGGCGCGGCCGGCCGCCTGCTCGACCAGGTGCTGGCCGAGGCGGGCGTGCCGCGGGGCGCGGTGGCGGTCGTCAACGTGCTGAAGTGCCGGCCCCCGGGCAACCGCAAGCCGCGGGCGGAGGAGGTCGCCCGCTGCCGCCCCTGGTTGACCGCGCAGCTCGCCGCGCTCGACCCGGCCCTGGTCGTCACGCTCGGCACCACCGCGACCGAATGGTTCCTCGGCCGCGGGGCCCGCCTCGCCGACCTCCGGGGGCGCGTGCACCACGTCGCCGGGCGCGCGGTTCTGCCCACCTATCACCCGGCGGCTGCGGCCCGGTTCGGGCCGAACGGCGCACCGCTCGCCGCGCTGCGCGCGGACCTCACGCTCGCCGCCTCGTTCGTCGCGTGACCGACGTCCCCGATGCCGTGGCCATGCGCGCGCTCGGGCGCCGGCTCGCCGCGCTGCTGCGCCCCGGTGACCTGGTGCTGCTGCACGGGGGGCTCGGCGCGGGCAAGACGACGCTGACCCAGGGCATCGGGGAGGGTCTGGGCGTCCGCGGCCCGGTGACGTCCCCCACGTTCGTCATCGCCCGGGTGCACCCGTCCACACGCGGCGGCCCGCCCCTGGTGCACGTCGACGCGTACCGGCTCGGCGGGGTCCCCGAGGTCGACGACCTCGACCTCGAGACGTCGCTCGACGAGTCGGTCACCGTGGTCGAGTGGGGAGAGGGGCTCGTCGAGGGGCTGTCCGGCGACCGGCTCGAGGTCCGCATCGACGTCCACCCCGACGACGAGACCCGGCGCGTGCGGCTGCGCGCGGTCGGCGGCCGATGGGCCGGGATCTGTCTCCCGGACGACTGAGCGCCGCCCGGCCCTGGACTGGGCCCTTCGCTTCGGCGACACGGCGGCGCTGCCCGAAGTTGCGGGACCACAGCGCCCACCGGCGTCGCCCAGGCCCCGCTCCTGGTCAGTTTATCTACCGAGCGTGCGTTATATTTCGAGCATGACGGTTCCCATGCTCGACTTCGACCGCGCCGGTGCCGGTGAACCGCTGCTGCTCCTCCACGGGATCGGCACCACCCGCGACGACTTCTCCGCGCTCATGCCCCGGCTCGCCGCCGAGTTCGACGTCCTCGCCGTCGACCTGCCCGCGCACGGCGATTCGCCGCCGATCGACTCGGTGACCGACCCAGCGATCGGCAGTGTGCCGACGGTTGCCGCCCTCACCGACGTCCTCGAGGCCGACCTCGACGCCCACGGGCTGCACCGCGTGCACATCCTCGGGAACTCCCTCGGTGGCCGACTCGGGATCGAGTTGGCGCGACGCGGGCGAGCCCGCTCGGTCGTCGCGCTGGCCCCGTCGGGGCTCGCCGGCCCGCCGGAGCGGGTCTACCTCGGGCTGCTGATGGGCTCGGCACGGATCATCACCCGGAGTATCCGGCCGTTCATCGGGACGCTCGCCCGCTCGCGCGCCGGCCGCGCCGCGCTGCTCGCGGCCTTCCGGGCCCGGCC
>DATGDX010000097.1:0-21910 GCA_035310665.1 Mycobacteriales bacterium
GTCACCGCGGTCCTCCACCTGCACCCGCAGACGGTGCTGCTCCTCGACGCGCTCGGGCACGACGTCCGGCTGCTCACCACCGACCACGCGTTCTACGTCCGCCGGGTGCGCCGCACGCCGTTCGCCGCGCCCGGCTCGACCGAGGTGGCGCGGGTGACCGCGGAGGCGCTGCGCGACGCGGACTGCGTCGTCCTGGCCCGGCATGGCGTGGTCGTGGCCGCCGACTCGCTGGACCTCGCCCACCGGCGGGCGCTCAACCTCGAGGAGGCGGCCGAGCTGACCTACCGCTCGCTGCTGCTCGGCGGGCTGCCCGCTCCCTGTCCCCACTGGGAGGGTTCCGTGCCGGAAAGCCCCGAGCCGGAGGACGGGGACGGGTGATCGGGGGAGCCGCGCGACTTGTGCAGCTCCAGCACGATGGGGATCAGCGAGAGCGCGATGATGACGACCACGGCGGGCAGCACGTAACGATCGATGTGCAGCTGCTCGGCCCGCTGGCCCAGCGCCTCGCCGAGACCCCAGCCGAGCAACGTGATCCCCTCGACCCACAGCAGCCCGCCCACGACGTTCCACAGCGTGAACTCCGCGCGCGGCATCCGAAGCACGCCCGCGACCGGGTTGAGGAAGGTCCGCACGATCGGCACGAACCGCGCCAGGACGACCGCCTTGCCGGGTCCGAACCGGCGGAAGTAGTGCTCGGCCCGCTCGACGTACTCCTGCCGGAACAACCGCGAGTCGGGCCGCCGGAACAACCGCGGCCCGGTCTTCGCCCCGATGAGGTAGCCGCACTCCGCGCCGAGGATCGCGGCGATCGGCAGCCCGACGAGCAGCACCGGCAGCGACAGCTGGAAGTCCGCGGTCGCGAGCGCGGCGCTCGACGCGAAGAACCCGGCCATGAACAGCAGCGAGTCGCCGGGGAGGAAGAAACCGACGAGCAACCCGGTCTCCGCGAACACGATGGCGAGCACGCCGAGCGTCCCGAAGGCCTCGATGAGCGCCGTGGGGTCGAGGACGTTGAGGGCGGCGAGCTCCACTCCCCGAGGCTACCGGGCTTCCCCGACGCTGGAGGTGCAACCGTGCGTGAACGAATGGTGGTCATCGGTGCGGACGCGGCGGGGATGAGCGCCGCGTCCCAGGCGCGGCGGCGGCGGAGCCCGGACGACCTGGAGATCGTGGCGTTCGAACGCGGCGGTTTCACGTCGTACTCCGCCTGCGGCATCCCCTACTGGATCTCCGGGGACGTCCCCGACCGGGACGCGCTCGTCGCCCGCACCCCCGCGGAGCTGCGCACGGCGTACGCCGTCGACGTCCGGATGCGCACCGAGGTCGAGGCCATCGACCTGGACCGCCGGGAGGTGGTGGCCCGGGAACGGGAGACCGGGCGCGACGTGCGCTGTGGCTTCGACGTCCTCGTCGTGGCCACCGGGGCGGTGCCGGTGCGGCCGGAGCTGCCCGGGGTGGACGCGGCGGGGGTGTTCGGCGTGCAGACGCTGGACGACGGGGTGGCGGTGCGCGAGGCGCTGGACGCGGGCGCGCGGCGCGCGGTGGTGGTCGGTGGGGGCTACATCGGGGTCGAGATGGCGGAGGCGCTGGTCAAGCGCGGGTTGCGGGTGACCCTCGTCGAGCGGGCCGCCGAGCCCATGTCCACACTCGACCCCGACATGGGGCGGCTCGTCCGCGAGGCCATGCTCGGCATGGGCATCGACGTCCGCAGCGGACAGACCGTGCAGGGCTTCGCCGTCGCCGACGGCCGGATCCGCGCGGTGGTCACCGAGCGCGGCGAGGTGGCGGCCGACCTCGTGGTCCTCGGCATCGGGGTGCGGCCGAACACCGGGCTCGCCGCCGCCGCCGGGCTGCCGCTCGGCCCGACCGGCGGGCTGCGCACCGACCGGCGGATGCGGGTGAGCGGTGTCGAGGGGGTGTGGGCGGCCGGCGACTGCGTGGAGACCTACGACCTGGTCGCGCGGCAGCCGGTGCACGTCCCGTTGGGCACCCACGCGAACAAGCAGGGCCGGGTGATCGGCATCAACGTCGGCGGGGGGTACGCGACGTTCCCCGGCATCGTGCGCACCGCCGTGAGCAAGGTGTGCGAGCTCGAGATCGCGCGGACCGGGCTGCGCGAGGCGGACGTGGAGCGCGCCGGGCTGCGCTGCGTGACCGCGACCGTCGACTCGACCACCCGAGCCGGCTACTACCCCGGGGCCGCCCCGATCACGACGAAGATCATCGCTGAGAAGTCGTCCGGCCGGCTGCTCGGCGCGCAGATCGTCGGGCGCGAGGGCGCGGCGAAGCGCATCGACGCGCTCGCCGTGGCGCTGTGGGCGGGGCTGACCGTCGACGACATGACGGGGCTCGACCTCGGCTACGCGCCGCCGTTCGCCCCGGTGTGGGACCCCGTGCTCATCACCGCGCGCAAGGCCCAGGAGGCGGTGGAGGCGGACCTGCGCCGTGGGGTGACCGAGGCGTCCTGCACCGAGAGGTGACCGAGGGCCACAGCCCGACCGGACGGTGAGGGCGGACCCGAGCGGGTGGGTGACGTGACCTCCGCCGCCAGCGGGGGTAGGTCATAGTGCCTATTCTGCCCCTAGGAGACCCCCGTTCCCGAGGAGCGCCCGATGCCCATCGCGACCCCTGAGGTCTACGCCGAGATGCTCGACCGGGCGAAGGAGAACGCCTTCGCCTACCCCGCGATCAACGTGACGTCCTCGCAGTCGGTGGTCGCCGCGCTGCGCGGCTTCGCGGAGGCCGAAAGCGACGGCATCATCCAGGTGTCGTGGGGCGGCGCGGAGTTCGCCTCCGGGCAGTACGTCAAGGACATGGTCACCGGCGCCGTCGCGCTCGCCGAGTTCGCCCACGTGGTGGCCGCCAAGTACCCCGTGAACGTCGCGCTGCACACCGACCACTGCCCGCCGAACAAGCTCGACGGCTTCATGCGGCCGCTGATCGCGCTGTCCCAGGAGCGGGTCGCCAAGGGCGAGGAGCCGCTGTTCCAGTCGCACATGTGGGACGGCTCCGCGGTCGAGCTCGAGGAGAACCTGAAGATCGCCAATGAGCTGTTCGAGGGATCGATCAAGGCACGGACCATCCTCGAGCTCGAGATCGGCGTCGTCGGCGGCGAGGAGGACGGCATCTCGAACGAGATGAACGAGAAGCTCTACACCTCGCCGAAGGACATGGAGCGGGTCGCGCAGGTGCTCGGGCTGCCCGGCGAGCGCGGCCGCTACCTGCTCGCGGCGGTGTTCGGCAACGTGCACGGCGTGTACAAGCCGGGGGCGGTCAAGCTGCGCCCGGAGATCCTGCGCCTCGGCCAGGAGCACGTGGGGCAGGCGTACGGCAAGGAGAAGCCGTTCGCCCTCGTCTTCCACGGCGGCTCTGGGTCGCTGCTCGAGGAGATCCGCGAGACGCTCGACTACGGCGTCGTGAAGATGAACGTCGACACCGACACGCAGTACGCGTTCACCCGGCCGATCGCGGACCACATGTTCAAGAACTACGACGGGGTGCTCAAGGTCGACGGCGAGGTCGGCAACAAGAAGACCTACGACCCGCGGTCGTACGGCAAGTCCGCCGAGGCCGGCATGGCCACCCGCGTGGTGCGCGCGTGCGAGGACCTGCGGTCGGCGGGCACCAAGATGCGCTGACCCCGCCGGACGCGCTGACTCCGCCCCGATCGTGACCCCGGCGACCGGTCCCGCCTCGGGGCCGGTCGGCACGACCGGGGTCGGGGGCGTCTTGACGGCGGAGCACCCCCGCTCGGTGGTGGTGCTGCGCGCCCTGCCCGGCCTCGGGGACCTGCTGTGCGCGGTCCCGGCGCTGCGCGCGCTGCGGCACGCGCTGCCCGGCGCCCACCTTGCGCTCCTCGGGCTGCCGGCGGCCCGCGCGGTCCTCGCGCACGTGGGCCCGTACGTCGACGAGGTCCTCGACGCCGCCGGCTGGCCCGGGCTGCCGGAAAGCCCGCTGCGCGACCCCGGGGAGACGCTCGCCGGGCTGGGCGCGGCGCAGCGGCGGCGGTTCGACCTGGCCCTGCAGCTGCACGGCAGCGGCCTGGTGACCAACCCGCTCGTGAGCCTGCTCGGCGCCGCGCGTACCGCCGGGAGCTACCTGCCGGGGCAGTGGTGCCCCGACCCGGAGACGTTCGTGCCCTACCCGGCGGATCAGCCGGAGGTGCGCCGCCTGCTCGCCGTCGTGACGCACCTGGGGGCGCCGGCGCGCGGCGAGCACCTGGAGTGGCGGGTATCGGAGGCCGACCGCGGGGAGGCGCGGGCGCTGCTGCGCGACGCGCTCGGCGCGCCGGACGCGGCGTACGCCGTCGTGCACCCCGGGGCGAGCACCGCGACGCGGCGCTGGCCGGCGGAGCGGTTTGCCGCGGTCGCCGACGCGCTCGCCGCCGCCGGGCTGCGCGTCGTCCTCACCGGCACCGAGGCCGAGCGGCCGACCACCGCGCGGGTGCGTTCCGCGGCCCGGACCGCCCCCCGCGACCTCGCCGGCGCGACGAGCCTGGGCGCTCTCGCCGCGCTGGTCGCCGGCGCGCGCCTCGTCGTCAGCAACGACACCGGGGCCGCGCACCTGGCCACGGCGCTGCGGGCCCCCTCGGTGGTCGTCTTCACCGGCTCGGATCCCTGGCGGTGGACGCCGTCCGACCGCGGGCGCCACCACGTCGTCGTCGATCCCCCGGAGCCTCCCCGGCCCTGGCTGCGGCCCGACGGCGCGCGGCGCTGCCTCGGCGAGGGGTGCGTCGCGCCGGACGCGGGCCTGCGGTTACGCCCCCCGCCGGTCGGCGCCGTGCTCGCCGCGGTCGAGGAGGCGCTCGCGGTGGCCCCGTCGTGAGGATCGCGTCGCCGGTCGCGTGCCCGTGTCGGCGGTCCGTGTCAGCGGCCTCGATCAGCCGGCTCAGCCGCCTGTGAGCGCGGGCCTCGGAGCAGGTCGCGGGCGAGCGGCACGACCTCCTCGACGGGGACGTCGGCGACGTACGACGGCCGGTGCGTGCAGCTGCCCCGGGCGACGTGAGTGCCGCACTGCGGGCAGGCGACCGTCCACGAGATCGCCGCGCGGTGCCGGTCGGTCGTCGTCCACCCACCGTTGATCATGTTGCCGATCCAGTAGATCCCGACGGTGGGGGTCCGGACGGCGCGGGCGAGATGCAGCGGCCCGGTGTCGTTGGAGACGACGAGGGCCGCGCGGGCCAGCAGCGCGCACAACGGGCCCAGGGGTAGCGCGCCGGCGAGCGAGCGGGCGGGGGCGCGCATCGCGGCCAGGATCGCGTCGGCGAGCGGCCGGTCGCCGGCGTCGCCCACGACCACGACCGACGCCCCGTCGGCGGCGAGGACGTCGGCGACCGCGGCGAACCGCTCCGGGGGCCAGCGGCGGCGCGGGTCGGTGGCGCCCGGGTTGACGACGACGAGCGGACCCTCGTCGGCACCCGACGGCGCGGCCCGCGCCGCCGCGGCCCGGTCCTCGGGGCGGAGGGTCAGCCGGGGCTCCACCGTGACCGGCGGCGCGCCGAGCAGCCCGACCACCTCGAGGTAACGCAGGATCTCCGTCTGGTAGTAGACGTAGTCGATCGTGCGGTCGAGCGGCGGCGCGTCCGGGGCCCGCAGCCCCACGGTCACCCGCGCACCCAGCCGCCGGAGGAACGGGTTCGAGAACGCCCCCCCGCCGTGCAGCTGGACCGCGACGTCGTACCCCCGCCCCCGCTGCTCCGCGAAAAACGCCGCCAGCGTTGCCTCGTCCTCCACCGACCCCGACGGCCACCACACCCCCTGACTGGGCGGGACGACGACGACCTCGTCGACGGTGGCGACCCGGCCGGGCAGCAGCTCGGCGTGCATCGGCCCGCCGAGGTAGGTGACCCGCGCCGTGCGGTAGGCGGCGCGCAGGGCCTCGAGCGCGGGGAGCACGAAGACGAGGTCCCCGATGCCGTTCGCGCGCAGCACGGCGAGGCGGCGGACGTCGTCGATCCGGCCGCACTGCGTCACGTCGGCGGCTCCGTCGCGGTCACGCCGGCAGCCCGCGGGCTCGTGCCTCGTCGACGGGCAGCAGCCGCGGCGCGTCGGCCCGCCGGTTCGGCAGGGTCGTCGGCAGCTGCAGGTGGTGCGCGCCGGACGGGAGCAGGCCGGCGCCGCCGAAGCGGGCCATCACGCGCCACTGGGCGAGCACGTCCTCGCCGCAGTGCTCGCGCGGCAGCTCCCGCCAGAACTCGAACCCGCCGACGGCGCGCAGCTTGGCCGTGTCGTAGAGGACGCAGCCGCCGATCCACGCCACCTTGTACAGGGCCTCGCGCCCGTTCCCCAGCCCGAGCCGCTGCGCGACGTGGACCATGTTCGCCGCGCTGTGCAGGTGGTGCCGGTCGACCTCGGGCGCGTCGGGGCCGATCGCCTCCGGCCGCACCGGCCCGGTCCACAGCTCGAGGTGCTGCTGGTGGGGACGCACGTCGTCGAGGTGGGTCAGCCCCGTCACGGGGCAGCCGACGAACCCGCAGCGCTGCGCGTCGAGGTGGCGCACCAGGCGGGCGAGCAGGTCGGGCTCGCAGAGCACGTCGTCGTCGAGGCACCACGCGTACGCCGCCCGCGCCCGGTCGAGCAGGAACTGCCGGTTCTCGCCCACCCCGCGGCGCGGGAGGTGCCGGTGCGTCTCGACCTCGAGCCTCTGGTGGCGCAGCACGCGCAGCACCGCGGCGACCTCGGGAACGGCGAACACGTCCGCGCGCTCCGTCTGGTCGGCGACGACGATCCGGATGTCCCGGAAGGTCTGTCCGGCGAGGCCGGTGAGGGTGACCGCGAGCGCGGCCGGGCGATCGCACGTGGGGATGAGCACGTCCACCCGTGTCATGGATCACCTCCCGTGCGCGCCTACCCGCGGCACACTTCTCCCATGCCCTCCGACCCTGTGCCGCCCGATCTCGCGGAGAACCTGCTCGCCGGCCCGCCGCCCGTCCGGTTGCCCGACGACGGCGAGGTGCGCAGCGCCCTGGCCGACACCTCCGACCCGGCCGCGGTCGCCGCACGGTTCCCGGCATCGTCCGCGCCCTGGGCGGCCCTCGCCGAGCGGGCGCTCGCCCAGGGCCGGACGATCGACGCCTACGCCTACGCTCGGACGGGCTACCACCGCGGACTCGACGCCCTGCGCCGCGTCGGGTGGAAGGGGCAGGGGCGCGTCCCCTGGTCGCACGAGCCCAACCGCGGGTTCCTGCGCGCGCTGGCTGCCCTGGGCCGCGCCGCCGCCGCGATCGGTGAGGAGCCGGAGGCTCAGCGGTGCGCCGGGTTCCTCCGCGACTGCGACCCCGCCGCCGCCGCGGCGCTGTCCGGCTGACGGCTTGCGGACGGCACGGACTCGCCACTGTGCCGGGCATCTGGTTGACCGCGTCGGACAGCCCGCGCACGGACCGGTTCAGCGCGGCGACCGTCGACGGCAGCGCCGCGAGCGCCTCGGTCTGCGCCTGCAGGACGGCGAAGACGTCGCCGAACCGCGGGAAGTCGCGGCATGTGCGCAGCGTAACGTCGCTGCTGGATACCCTTCGTCACACGGGGCCGGGACGCCGGATGGAGACCCCGGACGGAGGCAGCGGATGCCCGCGATCGTGCTCGTCGGAGCCCAGTGGGGCGACGAGGGCAAGGGCAAGGCGACGGACCTGCTCGGCGGGCGGGTCGACTACGTCGTGCGCTACCAGGGCGGGAACAACGCCGGGCACACCGTCGTCATCGGTGACGAGTCCTACGCCCTGCACCTGCTCCCGGCCGGCGTGCTGTCCCCCAACGTCGTCCCAGTGATCGGCAACGGAGTCGTCGTGGACCCGGGTGTCCTCCTCGCCGAGATCGACGGGTTGGCGGCCCGCGGCGTCTCGTGCGAACGACTGCTGATCTCCGCCAACGCGCATCTGATCACGGCGTACCACCGCACCCTCGACAAGGTCACCGAGCGCTTCCTCGGCTCGCGCAAGATCGGTACGACGGGGCGTGGCATCGGCCCGTGCTACGGGGACAAGGTCGCCCGGCTGGGGGTGCGGGTCCAGGACCTGTTCGACCCGTCGATCCTGCGGCAGAAGGTGCAGGGGGCGCTGCGGGACAAGAACGCGATGCTCGTCAAGGCGTTCAACCGCCGCGCGATCGAGGTCGAGGCGGTCGTCGCGGAGTTCCTGTCGTACGCCGACCGCCTGCGCCCCTACGTCGGCGACACCGGGCGAGTGCTCGCCGAGGCGCTGGCGCGCGGCGACGTCGTGCTGCTCGAGGGCTCCCAGGGCACGCTGCTCGACGTCGACCACGGCACGTATCCGTTCGTCACGTCCTCCAACCCCACCGCCGGGGGCGCCTGCGTCGGCTCCGGCATCGGCCCCACGTCGATCAGCCGGGTGCTGGGCATCCTCAAGGCCTACACGACTCGGGTCGGGGCCGGGCCGTTCCCGACCGAGCTGACCGGGCCCGACGGCGAGCGGCTGCGTGCCAGCGGCGGGGAGGTCGGGGTGACGACGGGGCGCCCGCGGCGCTGCGGCTGGTTCGACGCGGTCATCGCGCGCTACGCGGTGCGCGTCAACGGGCTCACCGACCTGTTCCTGACCAAGCTGGACGTGTTCACCGGTTTCCAGCGGGTGCCGGTGTGCGTGGGCTACGACGTCGGCGGGGTGCGGCACGAGCAGATGCCGATGACGCAGACCGACTTCCACCACGCGCGGCCGGTGTACGAGGAGCTGCCCGGCTGGTCGGAGGACCTGTCGGTGGCGCGGTCGTTCGACGAGCTGCCGAAGAACGCGCAGAACTACGTCCGCACGATCGAGGAGATGAGCGGGGCGCCGGTCTCCGCGGTCGGCGTCGGGCCGGACCGCGACCAGACGCTGGTGCTGCGCGACCTCGTCTGAGCTCGCCCCGGCGTCGTGGTCCCGGGGTTTCGGCGGCGCGCCGAGGATGTCCGAATTCCCGGGACCAGCGCCCCGGTCCGCCCGTCCGCCGACGGCGCGGCGCCGCCGCCGTGTAGAAGTGGCGGACGTGGACGTCCTCGTGGTGGGTGCCGGTGCGCGGGAGCACGCACTGTGCCTCGCGCTGTCCCGCGACCCGGCGGTGACCGCGCTGTCCTGCGCCCCCGGCAACGCCGGCACCGCGGCCATCGCGGAGGCCCACCCGCTCGACCCGACCGATTCCGCCGCGGTGGCCGCGCTGGCCCGCCGCGTCGGCGCCGACCTCGTCGTGATCGGACCGGAGGCGCCGCTGGTCGCCGGGGCCGCCGACGCGGTCCGCGCCTGCGGGATCGCCGCGTTCGGGCCGTCGGCGGCGGCGGCCCGGATCGAGGGGTCGAAGTCGTTCGCGAAGCAGGTCATGGCCGCCGCCGGGGTCCCCACCGCCGCCGCCCGCACCTGCGCGACGGCGGTGGAGGTGGAGCGGGCGCTCGACGCGTTCGGCCCGCCGTACGTCGTCAAGGACGACGGGCTGGCCGCCGGCAAGGGGGTCGTCGTCACCACCGACCGGCGGGCGGCGATCGAGCACGCCGGCCGGTGCGGGCCCGTCGTCGTGGAGGAGTACCTCGACGGGCCGGAGCTGTCGCTGTTCGCGGTGACCGACGGGCGCGCCGTCGCCCCGCTCACCCCCGCGCAGGACTACAAGCGGGTCGGTGACGGCGACACCGGCCCGAACACCGGGGGTATGGGCGCCTACTCGCCGCTGCCGTGGGCGCCGCCCTCGATCGTCGCCGACGTGACCCGCACGATCCTGGCCCCGACCGTCGACGAGCTGGCCCGGCGCGGGACGCCGTTCGCCGGGCTGCTCTACGCCGGGCTCGCCCTCACCCGCGACGGCCCCCGGGTCGTCGAGTTCAACGCGCGGTTCGGCGACCCGGAGACCCAGGTCGTGCTCGCCCGGCTGGCCTCCCCGGTGGCCGGGCTGCTGCACGCCGCGGCGACCGGCGGCCTGGCCGCGCACCCCCCGCCGGTGTGGCGCGACGACGCGGCCGTGACCGTCGTCGTGGCCGCCGCCGGCTACCCCGACCGTCCCCGCACCGGGGACCGGATCGACGGGCTCGACGAGGCGGCGGCCGTCCCCGGTGTCGTCGTCCTGCACGCGGGCACCCGCCGCGCCGCCGACGGCAGCGTGGTCTCGGCCGGTGGCCGGGTGCTGTCGGTCACCGCCACCGGCCGCGACCTCGCCGCCGCCCGGCGGGCGGCGTACGACGCGGTCGCCCGCATCCGCCTCCCCGGCGGGCACCACCGCACCGACATCGCGGCGGGGGTCGGCGCGTGATCGGGCGCTACACGCTGCCGGAGATGGGCCGGGTCTGGAGCGAGGCCCACAAGTACGAGCTGTGGTGCCGCGTCGAGACCCTCGTGCTCGAGGCGCACGCCGCGGCGGGCGTGGTCCCCGCCGACGCGGTCGACCCGGTCCGCACCGCGCCGCCCCCGACGCCGGAGGCGGTCGCCGCGATCGAGTCGGTCACCCAGCACGACGTCATCGCCTTCCTGACCGCGTGGGCCGACAACACGGTCCCCCGCGAGGCCGCGGCGTACGTCCACTTCGGGATGACCTCCTCCGACCTGCTCGACACCGCGCTCGCGGTGCAGCTCGTCGAGGCCACCGACATCGTCCTGGCCAGGGCCGACGCGCTAGTCGCCGCGCTGCGCGACCGCGCGCTGGAGCACCGCGGCACGGTCCGGGTGGGCCGCACGCACGGGGTGCACGCCGAGCCCGACGTGCTCGGGCACCGGCTCGCCGATTTCGCCTTCGCGGCTGCCCGCTCCCGCGACCGGGTCCGCCGCGCCCACGACGCCGTCGCGGTCGCGAAGATCTCCGGCGCGGTCGGTACCTACTCCAACATCGACCCCGGCGTGGAGCGCCACGTCGCCGCGGCGCTCGGGCTCCGGCCCGCCGATGTCGCCACCCAGGTCGTCTTCCGTGACGGGATCAGCGAGTGGGTGAACGCGCTGGCGGTGCTCGCGACCGTGTGCGAGGCGGTGGCGCTGGAGGTGCGGCACGGGCAGCGGACCGAGGTGCGCGAGCTGGCGGAACCGTTCGGCGCCGGGCAGAAGGGCTCGTCGGCGATGCCGCACAAGCAGAACCCGATCATGAGCGAGCGCATCTGCGGGCTGGCCCGGATCGTGCGCGCGCAGGTGGTGCCGGTCATGGAGGGCATCCCGCTGTGGCACGAGCGGGACATCTCCCACTCGAGCGTCGAGCGGATCGCGCTGCCGGACGCGGCGATCGGCACCGACTACCTACTGCACCTGACCCGCCGGCTGGTCTCCGGGCTCGTCGTCGACACGGCGCGGATGCGGGCCAACCTCGCCGCCGCCGGGGGGCTCGTCTACACGGGCAGCGTGCTGCTCGAGCTCGTCGCCGGCGGGCTGTCGCGGGAGGAGGCCTACGCACTGACGCAGGCCGCCGCGATGCAGGCCTGGCAGGGGGCGGCGCCGTTTCGCGACGCGCTGCGCGCGCAGGCCGAGCAGCGGGGCGTGGCGCTCGACGAGGCGCGGCTGGACGAGGTGTGCCGCCCGGAGCGGTACGTCGCGCGGCTCGGCCCGCTGTTCGAGCGGGTCGCTGCGCTGCGCTGAGTTCTCGGTTCTCGGTCGTTCTCGGTCGTCGGTTCTCGGTCGTTCTCGGTCGGTCGTGTAGATCGTCGTGTTGCCGCGCCCGCGGGGCCACGCGGCTGCGCCCACACGACGATCACCACGACTCGCGACCGGGTCGCCACGGCCCCGAGTAGGGTCGTCAGACGTGGCCCGGGTCGTCGTCGACGTCATGCTCAAGCCGGAGATCCTCGATCCGCAGGGTCAGGCGATCGTCCGCGCGCTGCCCGCGCTCGGGTTCACGGGTGTCCGGTCGGTCCGCCAGGGCAAGCGGTTCGAGCTCGAGCTCGGGGACACGTCGACGTCGACGCCGGAGCACCTCGCCGAGGCCGAGCGCATCGCTGGCACGCTGCTCGCCAACCCCGTGATCGAGGATTTCGCGGTCCGCGTCGAGCCGTGACCCCGACCCTCGATCCCCGGACCCTCGATCCGGGGCCGTGAGATGGAGCGCATTGCATCCGGCAAGGTCCGCGACCTCTACGCGGTCGACGACACCCACCTGCTGCTGGTCGCGACCGACCGCATCTCGGCGTACGACGTCGTGCTCCCCACCCCGGTCCCCGGCAAGGGCCGGGTGCTGACCGCGCTGTCCGCGTGGTGGTTCGGACAGCTCGCCGACCTCGTCCCGCACCACCTGGTCGCGGTCGACGACCCGCGCATCCCACCCGAGTGGCGCGGGCGCGCGATGCTCGTCCGCCGGCTGGCCATGCTCCCGGTCGAGTGCGTCGCCCGCGGCTACCTCGCCGGCTCCGGGCTCACCGACTACCGGGCCACGGGGTCCGTCTGCGGGCTGCCCCTCCCCCCGGGCCTCGAGGAGGGGTCCGCGCTCCCGGCGCCGATCTTCACGCCGGCGACGAAGGCCGCGGCCGGCGGGCACGACGAGAACATCGACGTGGCGACCGTCGCCCGCCTGATCGGCGCGCCGACCGCGCGTGAGCTGGAACGGCTGACGCTCGCGGTCTACACCCGCGGCCGGGAGATCGCGCTCGCGCGCGGGGTCGTCGTCGCGGACACCAAGCTGGAGTTCGGCCGCGACCGCACCGGGGCGCTCGTCCTCGCGGACGAGGTGCTGACCCCGGACTCGTCGCGGTTCTGGCCGCTGGACGCGTGGCGACCCGGGCGGGCGCAGCCGTCCTACGACAAGCAGTACGTCCGCGACTGGCTGGTCCACGAGTCGGGGTGGGACCGAGGGTCGGGCGCCTCGCCGCCCCCGCTGCCGGATGACGTCGTGCGCCGCACGCGGGAGCGGTACGTCGAGGCCTACGAGCGGCTGACCGCCTGCTCCTTCGCCGACTGGCCGGGTTCGGACACCGACGCCGCTTAACGCTCTCGGGGTCGGGAATCCCCTTAGGGGGAGCGCTGACCTCAGGGGAAGAACTGGCGGAGTCGGGAGGGCCTGCAGTGGAGATCAAGCTCTCCCTCGCGTTGCCGCGAGACGAGCTGTCGATCCCGGTCGTCCGGCACGTGCTCGGGCAATCGATGCGCACGCTCGGCGTCCGCCCCACCTGCATGCAGGACATCCAGCTCGCCATCTCCGAGGCGTGCACCAACGTGCTCGACCACGCCCCCGCGGGCAGCGAGTACGAGGTGTCGGCCGGGATCGACGACACGATGTGCGTCATCGAGATCTGCGACCGCGGCGGGGGTTTCCAGGCGGAGGCGGTCGGCCAGGCGCAGGCCGCCCCGGACGCGGAGCAGGGGCGGGGCATCCACCTGATGCGGGCACTCGTCGACCAGCTCGCCTTCACCACCCGATCCGCGGGTGGCACCGTCGTACGGCTGGAGAAGCTCCTCGAGTGGGAGGACGACGCGCCGGGCAAGCAGCTGTTCGACTGCGCCAGCGAGTCCCCGCGCGCGAGTGAGTCTCCCGCGCGCTGAATCCCTTCGCGACCCGAATCGCCCCACGCCCGCCGCCGACTACCCTGAAACGCGTCGCTGGTGCTCTTTCTCGGGACGGAGCTCGCATGGCAGCGCGCGTCGGCGTGGTCACGTTTCCCGGGTCGCTCGACGACGGCGACGCGGCCCGCGCCGTGCGGTTGGCCGGGGCGGAGGCCGTCCCGCTCTGGCACGCCGACCCCGACCTGCGCGGCGTCGACGCGGTCGTGCTCCCCGGCGGCTTCTCGTACGGCGACTACCTGCGCTGCGGCGCGATCGCCCGGTTCGCGTCGGTCATGGGCGCCCTCGTCACCGCCGTCCGCGACGGGCACGGGCTGCCGGTCCTGGGCATCTGCAACGGGTTCCAGGTGCTGTGTGAGGCCCACCTGCTGCCCGGGGCACTGGTCCGCAACGCCGGTCTCCACTTCGTCTGCCGCGACCAGCGGCTGCGGATCGAGTCCGCCGCTACCGCGTGGACGGGTGACTACGAGCCGGGGGCGGAGATCGTCGTCCCGGTGAAGAACGGGGAGGGGCGCTACGTTGCGGACGCGCGCGTGCTCGACGAGCTCGAGGCGACCGGGCGGGTGGTCGCGCGGTACGTCGGCGGCAACCCGAACGGGTCGATGCACGACATCGCCGGGATCGCCAGCGCCGACCGCGCCGTCGTCGGTCTGATGCCGCACCCCGAGCACGCGGTCGAGACGCTCACCGGACCGTCCGCCGACGGCCTCGGGTTCTTCACCTCGGTCGTCAAGCAACTGGTCAACGCGTGACCGGCGTCGACGACCAGCCGTTCGCCGAGCTAGGCCTGCGTGCCGACGAGTACGCGCGGATCCGGGAGATCCTCGGCCGCCGTCCCACCGACACCGAGCTGGCGATGTACGCCGTCATGTGGAGCGAGCACTGCTCCTACAAGTCGTCGAAGGTGCACCTGCGGCGGCTCCGGGACACCGGCGCGAGCGACGCGCTGCTCGCCGGCATCGGGGCGCAGGCCGGCGTCGTCGACGTCGGGGACGGGCGCGCGGTCACGTTCAAGGTCGAGTCGCACAACCACCCCAGCTTCGTCGAGCCCTACCAGGGGGCCGCGACCGGCGTGGGCGGCATCGTGCGCGACATCCTCGCCATGGGCGCGCGCCCGGTCGCGGTCATGGACTCGCTGCGGTTCGGCCCCGCGGACGCCCCCGACACCCGGCGGGTGCTGCCCGGCGTCGTCGCCGGAATCGGCGGCTACGGCAACTGTCTGGGCCTGCCCAACATCGGAGGGGAGCTCGTCTTCGACGCGACGTACGCCGGAAACCCGCTCGTGAACGCGTTGTGCGTCGGCGTGCTGCCGCACACCCGGCTGCAGACGAACGCGGCGGTCGGGGTCGGTGCGAACGTGGTGCTGTTCGGCGCGCTCACCGGGCGCGACGGCATCGGCGGGGTGTCGGTCCTCGCCAGCGCCGGCTTCGACACCGCGTCTGACTCGGGTGGGGGTTCTAAGCGCCCGAGCGTGCAGGTGGGGGACCCGTTCACCGAGAAGACGCTCGTCGAGTGCTGCCTGGAGCTCTACGACCGGGGGCTGGTGGTCGCGGTGCAGGACCTCGGCGGCGCCGGGTTGACCTGCGCCACGTCCGAGAGCGCCGCGGCGGGCGGGTCGGGGATGCGGGTGTGGCTGGAGCGGGTGCCGCTGCGCGAGCCGTCGATGGTGCCGCTGGAGATCCTCACCAGCGAGTCGCAGGAGCGCATGCTCGCCGTCGTCGCGCCGGAGCGCACCGACGAGTTCCTGGCGGTGTGCACGAAGTGGGGCGTGCTCGCCACCGTCATCGGAGCCGTGACCGACACGGGCCGGCTCGTGGCGACCTGGCACGGCGAGGTGGTCTGCGACGTACCCCCCGCGTCGCTCGCGGACGAGGGCCCCGTCTACGACCGGCCGACCCGGCGCCCGGCGGACCTCGCCGCGCTGCGCGCCGACGACCCCGGCAGCCTGCCCTGCCCCGCCTCCGCGGCCGAGCTGCGCGACACGCTGCTGCGCCTGGTCGCCGCCCCGAACCTGTGCTCCCGCGCGTGGGTGACCGAGCAGTACGACCGCTACGTGCGGGGCAACACGGTGCTCGCCATGCCCGAGGACGCCGGCGTCGTGCGGCTGGACGAGGTGACCGGCGCGGGGGTCGCGCTCGCGCTCGACGGCAACGGCCGCTTCTGCCGGCTCGACCCCTACGCCGGGGCCCAGCTCGCGCTCGCCGAGGCCTACCGCAACGTCGCCGTCACCGGTGCCCGGCCGGTCGCCGTCACCAACTGCCTGAACTTCGGCTCGCCGGAGGACCCCCAGGTGATGTGGCAGTTCGCCGAGGCGGTGCGCGGGCTGGCCGACGGCTGCCGCGCGCTCGCGATCCCGGTGACCGGCGGCAACGTCAGCTTCTACAACTCGACCCGCGACGCCGCGATCCACCCCACCCCGGTCGTCGGCGTCCTCGGCGTCTTCGACGACGTCGCCAGGCGCACCTCGATGGCGTTCGCCACCGAGGGCGAGCTGCTCTACCTGCTCGGCGAGACCCGCGCCGAGTTCGGCGGGTCTGAGTGGGCGCACGCCGTGCACGGTCACCTCGGCGGCACCCCGCCGCGCGTCGACCTGGCGCGCGAGCGGCTGCTCGCGGCGGTCCTCGTCGCCGGCTCCCGCGACGGCATGGTCTCCACCGCGCACGACCTGTCCGACGGGGGGCTGGCCCAGTCCCTGGTCGAGTCCTGCCTGCGCGGCGGTCGGGGCGCCCGGATCGTGCCTCCGCCGCGGCTCGACCCGTTCGTGTTCCTGTTCGCCGAGTCCGCCGGGCGTGCCGTGGTGGCCCTGCGGCGCAGCGAGGAGCTGCGGTTCACCGAGATGTGCGACGCGCGCGGCCTGCCGTGCACCCGGATCGGCGTCGTCGACGGTGACAGCCTCGACGTGCAGGGCCAGTTCGCGGTGCCGCTCACCGAGCTGCGGGCGGCGTACGAGGCGACGCTGCCCGCGCTGTTCGGGTGAGCTCCCGGTTCCGGGCCGACCTGCCGACCGCGCGGGCGGCCGCCGTCGCGCAGTGGGACCGGCTCGTCCCCGCCGTCGACGACCTGCCCGCCGAGGCGTTCGTGCGGCCGACGCGGTTGGGGGACTGGACCGTCGCCGAGCTGGTGGCCCACCTCGCCGGAAACGCCCAGTGGGTCGTGGCCACCCTCGATGCGCCCCTTGACGCGCCGCTCGACGCGCCCGAGCCACCACGCGCGGAGCAGACCGCGCTCGACTACTACACCCGGATCGGTGACCACGACGCGATCGCGCGCCGGGCCCGGGAACGCGCCGCTGGTCGCAACCCCGACGAGCTGCGGGCGATGGTGCGCGACGGGGTCGCGGCGGCGCGCGAGCGGCTGGCCGCGGCACCTGCGACCGTCGTGGTGGCCGCGCCCGGCGGGGGGATGCGACTCGCCGACTACCTCGTGACCCGCAGCGTCGAGGGCGTCGTCCACGCGCTGGACCTCGCCGTGGCGGCCGGGGTCGAGGCGCCGCTCGACCCCGGCGCGCTGCGGCTCGTGACCCGGTTCCTCGCCGCCCTGCTCGCCGCCCGCGCGCCCGGGCGCTCCGTCGAGCTGCGGGTCCCGCCGTACGCCGCGGTCCAGTGCGTTCCCGGGCCCGCGCACACCCGGGGCACGCCGCCCAACGTGGTCGAGACCGACCCGCTCACCTGGCTCGACCTGGCGGCCGGCCGTCTCGACTGGGACGCGGGGGTGGCGTCCGGACGGGTGACCGCGAGCGGCTCGCGGGCCGACCTGGCCGCCCACCTGCCCGTGCTGCGCTGACGCCGCGGCAACCCGCGCGTCGGTGGACGTGAGCGGAATGTGTCTGGACCTCAGGTCTCGGTGTCGCGAGCCGATAGTCGCGGTGTCCGCTGCCGTCGCGGCGGCGGGGAGAACGGCCGAGGGTCCTCCCGAGGTGCGACCGGAAGGGAGCGTGGACACGTGCTCGCGACGCTGCGCAGATCGACGGTCGCGACCGGGCTGATCGGGCTCGTCGTGCTCGCCGCCCTGGGGATCCTGGCCGTCGGCGTGCTCGGGGCGCGGAACCTGCGCGCGCAGGTGATGGAGGAGCGCACGGCGAAGACCCGGGCGGTGGTCGAGGCGGCGACCGGAGTCGTGGAGGGCTACGTGGCGCGGGAGCGCGCCGGCGAGCTCACCCGAGCCCGGGCGCAGGACGACGCGGCCGCCGCGGTGCGCCGCCTGCGGTACGCCGGGAACGAGTACTTCTGGATCAACGACATGCAGCCGGCAATGATCGTTCACCCGATGAAGCCGGAGCTGGAGGGCAAGCAGATCGGCGACATGGCCGACCCCGACGGCGTCCACCTGTTCCGGGAGATGGTCGAGGTTGTCAAGCGGTCCCGGTCCGGGTTCGTGGGGTACCGCTGGCCGCGACCCGGCGAGCACCAGCCGGTGCCGAAGGTGTCCTTCGTCTAGGGCGTGCCCGAGTGGGGTTGGGTCGTCGGGTCGGGCCTGTACGTCGACGACGTCGACGCCGCCTTCGCCGCCGAGCTCCGTGGCGTCGCGGTGCGCGCCGGCCTGATCCTCGTCGTGCTCGTCGTCCTGTCGACCCTGCTCGCGCGCCGGATCACGCGGCCGCTCGGCTCCCTGACCTCGCGCCTCGCCGACATCGCGGACGGCGACGCCGACCTGACCCTTCGCCTGGACGACTCGCGCCCCGACGAGTTCGGGATGCTGGCGGGCGCGTTCAACCGGTTCGTCGCGCGGATCGCGGAGGCGATGCGGGAGATCGGGGGCAACGCGCAGGCAGTGGCGTCCTCGTCGGAGGAGCTGTCCGCGGTGGCCACGGAGCTGGCGGGGTCGGCGGAGGAGTCGGCGGCGCAGGCGAACGTGGTCAGCGCGGCGGCGGAGCAGGTCTCGCGCAACGTGCAGACGGTGGCGACCGGCACCGAGGAGATGTCCGCGTCGATCCGGGAGATCGCGAAGAGCGCGACGGACGCGGCCGGGGTGGCCGGCTCGGCGGTGGGGGTGGCGGAGTCGACGAACGCGACGGTGGCCAAGCTGGGCGAGTCGTCGGCGGAGATCGGCAACGTGATCAAGGTGATCAACTCGATCGCGGAGCAGACGAACCTGCTGGCGCTCAACGCCACGATCGAGGCGGCCCGGGCCGGGGAGGCGGGCAAGGGGTTCGCGGTGGTCGCCGGGGAGGTCAAGGAGCTGGCGCAGGAGACCGGGAAGGCGACCGAGGACATCGGCCGGCGGATCGAGGCGATCCAGGCGGACTCCGCGGCGGCGGTGGCCGCGATCGGGCAGATCTCGGAGATCATCACCCGGATCAACGACACCCAGACCACGATCGCCTCGGCGGTGGAGGAGCAGACCGCGACCACCAACGAGATCGGGCGCAACGTGGCCGAGGCGGCCACCGGCTCGACCGACATCGCGGCGAACATCTCCGAGGTGGCCCGGGCGGCCGCGGACACCACCAGCGGGGCGGCGAACACCAACCAGGCCGCCGACGAGCTGGCCCGCATGGCCGCCGAGCTGCAGCGGCTGGTCGGCCAGTTCCGCTTCTGACCCGGGGAGCCGTCCGCTTCTGGCCCGAAGCACCGGCGGGTTCTGACTTGCGGGACCGCCGCCGATCCCGGACCGCCGGTAGACTCGCAGCGTGAAGGCAGGCCCGCGTGCCGCGGGGTGACGGCCGGCTCGGCGACGAGCTCGATCCCGCCGACCGTGGCCCGCAGGATTCGTGCGGGGTCTTCGGCGTGTGGGCCCCGGGGGAAGAGGTGAGCAAGCTCGCCTACTTCGGCCTCTACGCGCTGCAGCACCGTGGGCAGGAGGCGGCGGGCATCGCCGTCAGCGACGGCACGCAGGTGCTCGTCTACAAGGACCTCGGCTTGGTCGCGCAGGTGTTCGACGAGGCCGTCCTCGCCTCGCTTCGGGGCCACCTCGCGGTCGCGCACACCCGCTACTCCACGACCGGCGGGTCGACGTGGGAGAACGCGCAGCCGGCGTTTCGGACGACGAGCACCGGCACCGGGATCGCGCTGGGCCACAACGGAAACCTGACCAATACCGTCGAGCTGGCCCGCGCGGCCCCGCCCGGCGTCGCGCCGATGGCCGCGACGACGGACTCCGACCTCGTGGCCGCCCTGCTCGCCGCCCGGTCGGATGTCGACGTGGCGTCCGCGGCGCTGGACGTGCTGCCGATGCTGGGCGGGGCCTTCTCGCTCGTTTTCATGGACGAGCACACGCTGTACGCCGCGCGCGACCGGCACGGGATCCGGCCGCTCGTCCTCGGACGGCTCGAGCACGGCTGGGTCGTCGCGAGCGAGACCGCCGCTCTCGACATCGTCGGTGCGGCGTTCGTCCGCGAGATCGAGCCGGGAGAGCTCGTCGCGATCGACGAGCGCGGCCCGCGGGCGCACCGGTTCGCGTCGGCCGATCCGAAGGGCTGCCTGTTCGAATACGTCTACCTCGCGCGCCCGGACACCACCATCGCCGGGCGCTCGGTGCATCTGACCCGCGTCGAGGTGGGCCGGCGGCTGGCCCGAGAGGTCCCCGCCGAGGCCGATCTCGTCGTCCCCGTCCCGGACTCGGGCACGCCCGCGGCGGTCGGCTTCGCGCAGGCGAGCGGCATCCCGTATGGCATCGGTCTCGTCAAGAACTCCTACGTGGGGCGCACGTTCATCCAGCCGTCGCAGACTATCCGCCAGCGGGGGATCCGGCTCAAGCTCAACCCGCTCCGGGACGTCATCCGCGGCAAACGCCTCGTCGTCGTCGACGACTCGATCGTGCGCGGCAACACGCAGCGGGCGCTGGTCGGCATGCTGCGCGAGGCCGGCGCGACCGAGGTGCACGTGCGCATCTCCTCCCCGCCGGTCGCGTGGCCCTGCTTCTACGGGATCGATTTCGCGAGCAAGTCGGAGCTCATCGCCGACGGCCGCGACGTGGAGGGGATCCGGCGCTCGATCGGCGCCGACTCGCTCGGCTACATCTCGCTCGACCAGCTGGTGGAGGCGACGACCCTCCCCAAGGAACGGCTGTGCCGCGCCTGCTTCGACGGCGCCTACCCCGTCGAGCCGCCGGCGCCGGAGCGGCGGGGCAAGTACCTGCTCGAGGTGGTCGACCCCCCGGCGGTCGTGGGCTCCGCCGGCCGGGTAGGAACCGCGCCGTGACCGGTGAGGAGCCGGAGGCCGCGGAGGGAGCGACGTACGCCGCGGCCGGTGTCGACCTCGAGGCCGGGGAGCGGGCGGTCGAGCTGATGGGCCCGACCGTGCGCGGCGCGTCGCGCCCCGAGGTCGTCGGCGCGTGGGGGGGTTTCGCCGGCCTGTTCCGCCTCGACGTCCACCGCTACCGCTCGCCGTTGCTCGCCACGTCGACCGACGGGGTGGGCACCAAGCTCGCGATCGCGCAGGCGATGGACCGGCACGACACCGTCGGCATCGACCTGGTGGGCATGGTCGCGGACGACCTCGCGACCTGCGGCGCCGAACCGCTGTTCCTGACCGACTACATCGCCTGCGGCAAGGTCGTGCCGGAGCGGATGGCCGAGATCGTCGCCGGGGTGGCGGAGGGCTGCCGGCTGGCGGGGTGTGCCCTGCTCGGCGGCGAGACCGCGGAGCACCCCGGGGTCATGCGGTCCGACGAGTACGACCTCGCGGGCGCGGGAGTCGGGATCGTCGACGCCGACGAGCTGCTCGGGGCCGACCGGGTGCGGCAGGGCGACGCCGTCGTCGCGATGGCCTCCAGCGGACTGCACTCGAACGGCTTCTCGCTGGTCCGGCACGTGCTGCTGCAGCTCGCTCGGCTGCGCCTCGACGCGCACCTCGACGAGTTGGAGGGCAGCGGCACCCTCGGCGAGGAGCTGCTCACCCCGACCCGCATCTACGCGCGCGACTGCCTCGCCCTCGTCGCCGAGACCGACGTGCACGCCTTTGCGCACATCACCGGCGGGGGGATCGCGGCGAACGTCGCGCGCGTGCTCCCGGACGGCCTGGACGCCGTCATCGACCGGTCCACGTGGGCCGTGCCACCGATGTTCCGGCTGATCGCGGCCCGGGGCCGGATCGCGCCGGACGAGATGGAGCGGACCTTCAACCTGGGCATCGGGATGGTGGCGATCCTCGCCGCCCCCGACGCCGACCGGGCCCTCGCGCTGCTCACCGCCCGCCGCGTGCCGTCGTGGGTCGCCGGGCAGATCGAGGTCGGCAGCGGTGCGGCCCGACTGGTGGGCGAGCACGCGCCCTGACCCTTATCAGGCGGTCGCTGCCAGGCGGTGCCTGCACCCGGTGGCTGTCAGGCGCTCGCCGCGCTCGCGGTCGGCACAGCTGGGACGGTCCCACGCCGTTCGACGGGCAGCACCAGGCGCACGGTGAGCGACCCCCCGTCGAGCTGTGCGGCCACGGTGCCGCCGTAGTGCTCGACGAGGCGGCGGACGACATAGAGCCCCATGCCCGCCCCCTCGCGCTCCCGGGTCGTCGACGTGTCGGCCCGGCCGAACGGTTCGAACAACTC
>DATGDX010000098.1:0-22930 GCA_035310665.1 Mycobacteriales bacterium
CCGTACGCCGACCTGCTCCCCGAGCTCGACATGCTGCTCGTGATGACCGTCGAGCCGGGGTTCGGCGGGCAGCGCTTCCTCGACGTCGTGCTCCCCAAGATCCGCCGTGCCCGGGAGCTGATCCGAGGGCGCGACCTGTCGGTGTGGCTGCAGGTCGACGGGGGGGTCTCCGAGTCCACGATCGAGCGCTGCGCGCAGGCGGGTGCCGACGTGTTCGTCGCCGGTTCCGCGGTCTACGCCGGGGACGATCCCGCCGGCGTCGTCCGCCGGTTGCGCGCGCGCGCCGAGACCGCCCTGTCCGGGACCTCCCGCCCCGAGGCCGGCACCGGCGGCCCGCCCTCGGCCTCGCCCACCACCGCCTGATCGTGGCTCGGGCCGCGGGTGCGTGGGACGGCGAGAGGGTGGGGGCGAGCCGGGCGACGTGACACACTGGGGACGCAAGAAGCAGGACAAGCAGCACGACAAGCAGCGAGACAAGCACGCGCGCTCCGGGGTCGGTGCAAGTCCGAACCGGCGGTGACAGTCCGCGACCCGGCCGCAGCCGGCGGCCGGTGGACCCGGTGGAAGTCCGGGGCCGACGGTGACAGTCCGGATGGGAGGCAGCGCGCGGGCGGTGGGCGTGACGCGCCCGTGCAGCGGGTCACGGTGCCGCGCCGTCCCCGGAGCCCGAGAGGAAGGCGCCGGGAATGGCGAGCGAGGCGGAGGTCGCGGCGATGCGCCGTGCCGTCGCCCTGGCGTTGCGCGGCCTCGGTGCGACCAGCCCCAACCCGATCGTCGGGTGCGTCGTGCTCACCGCCGACGGCCACGTGGCCGGGGAAGGGTTCCACGAGCGGGCCGGCGGCCCGCACGCGGAGGTGGTGGCGTTGGCCGCGGCCGGGGCCGATGCCCCGGGCGGCACCGCGGTCGTCACCCTCGAGCCGTGCGACCACGTCGGGCGCACCGCTCCGTGCACCGAGGCGCTGCGCGCCGCGGGGATCGCCCGGGTGGTCGTCGCGGTCCGCGACCCGCACCCGGCGGCGGGGGGCGGGGTGGAGTCGCTGCGCGCCGCGGGGATCGACGTCGAGGTCGGGGTGCTCGCCGCGGAAGCCGCGCGCGGCAACGAGGTCTGGCTCACCGCGACCCGGCGCGGGCGGCCGCACGTCACGTGGAAGTACGCCGCGAGCCTCGACGGGCGCGTCGCCGCCGGCGACGGATCGAGCCGGTGGATCAGCAGCGCCGAGTCGCGGGTGGACGCGCACCGACTGCGGGCGGAGGCCGACGCGGTGGTCGTCGGCTCCGGAACGGTGCTCGCCGACGACCCGCACCTTACCGTGCGCGGGGTTCCGCAGCGCACGCCACCGCTGCGCGTCGTCGTGGACACGAACGCGAAGACCCCGCCGGGCGCGCGGGCGTTGGACGGCGCCCCCCCGACCCTGGTCGCGGTCGCGGTCGACGCCGACGCGCACCACCTTCCCCACGTCGTCCGCCTTCCGCGCAGCGCGCGGGGCCTCGACCTGCGCGCCTTGCTGGCCGCGCTGTACACCCGCGAGGTGCGCGGCGTCCTGCTGGAGGGCGGGCCGACGCTCGCCGGGTCGTTCCTCGCCGAGCACCTCGTCGATCGGGTCGTCGGCTACGTCGCCCCGGTGCTCGTCGGCGGCACCGGGGTGCCCGCGCTCGCCGGCTCGGGCGCCCCCACGCTCGCGGCCGCACCGCGGCTGCGGCTCGACGACGTCCAGCGCATCGGGCCCGATGTGCGGCTCACGGCACGCTTCTTGGAGGAGTAGATGTTCACCGGCATCGTGGAGGAGCGCGGTGAGGTCGTCGCCGTGGACCGTCTCGAGGATGCCGCACGGGTGCACATCCGCGGGCCGCTGGTCACCCGGGACGCCGTCCCCGGGGCGTCGATCGCGGTCAACGGGGTCTGCCTGACCGTCGTCGACGTCGCCGACGACGTGTTCGGCGCCGACGTGATGCTCGAGACGCTGCAGCGCTCCAGCCTCGGGGCTCTCGCCCCCGGGGACCCGGTTAACCTCGAACGCTCGCTGGCGATGGGCGCCCGGCTCGGCGGGCACCTCGTCCAGGGCCATGTCGACGGGACCGGTGTGATCCTGGAGCGCACGCCGGGGGAGCACTGGGAGCTGCTGCGGATCTCGCTGCCCGCCGGACTGGCCCGCTACGTCGTCGAGAAGGGCTCGATCAGCGTCGACGGCGTCTCGCTCACCGTCACCACGGTCGACGACGACAGTTTCGGGGTATCGCTCATCCCCACCACGCTCGCGTTGACGACGCTGGGAACCAAGGGGGTCGGCGACCCGGTCAACCTCGAAGTCGACATCGTCGGGAAGTACGTCGAGAGGTTGGTGGTCCTCGGTCGTGACCC
The DNA here is from genome assembly GCA_035310665.1 of Mycobacteriales bacterium. Taxonomy (GTDB): domain Bacteria; phylum Actinomycetota; class Actinomycetes; order DATGDX01; family DATGDX01; genus DATGDX01. The sequence goes on from DATGDX010000098.1 coordinate 2,360, forward strand.
CGGAGCGTCGGCATGACCGCGCCGTTCGACCCGGTCGAGCGGGTGGTCGCGGACATCCGGGCGGGCAAGGCGGTGGTCGTCGTCGACGACGAGGATCGCGAGAACGAGGGGGACCTGGTCTTCGCCGCGTCGAAGGCCACGCCGGCGCTGCTCGCCTTCATGATCCGATACTGCAGCGGGGTCGTCTGCGTGGCGATGGAGGGCAAGCAGCTCGACCGGCTGGAGCTGCCCCCCATGACCCACCACAACACCGAGAAGATGCGCACGGCGTACGCCGTCAGCGTCGACGCCCGCGAGGGCATCACGACCGGCATCTCCGCCGCCGACCGGGCGCGCACGATCCGCACGCTCGTGGACTCCGCGACCGAGCCCTACGAGCTGACCCGCCCCGGACACGTGTTTCCGCTGCGCTACCTGGAGGGCGGCGTGCTGCGCCGCCCCGGGCACACGGAGGCGAGCGTCGACCTCGCCCGGCTCGCCGGGCTCCCGCCGGCGGGGGTCATCTGCGAGATCGTGAACGACGACGGCACGATGAAGCGGCTGCCGCAGCTGCTCGAGTTCGCCCGCGCGCACGAGCTCGCGATCGTCTCCATCGCCGACCTGATCGCCTACCGCCGGCGCACCGAGAAGACGGTGCGCGCGATCGCCGAGGCGAAGATCCCGACACGGCACGGGGAGTTCCGGGCGGTGGGGTACACGTCGACGCTGGACGGCTCGGAGCACGTCGCGCTCGTGCGTGGCGAGATCGGCGACGGCCAGGACGTGCTGGTGCGGGTGCACTCGGAGTGCCTGACCGGGGACGTGTTCGGGTCGCTGCGCTGCGACTGCGGGCCGCAGCTCGACGCCGCGCTCGCGGCGGTGGCCGCGGAGGGGCGCGGCGTGGTGCTCTACGTCCGGGGGCACGAGGGCCGCGGCATCGGCCTGCTGCACAAGCTGCAGGCCTACCAGCTGCAGGATCGGGGTGCCGACACGGTCGACGCGAACCTCGAGCTGGGGCTGCCCGCCGACGCGCGCGACTACGGCACCGGCGCGCAGATCCTGGCCGACCTCGGGGTGCGCACCATGCACCTGCTGTCGAACAACCCCGCGAAGAGGGCGGGGCTGGAGGGCTACGGGCTGCGCATCGTCGGCCGGGTGCCGCTGCCGGTGCGGGTCACCGCGGAGAACCTGCGGTACCTGAAGACGAAGCGGGACCGCATGGGTCACGACCTCGACCTGCCGCTGGACGACGAGGTGACCGAGGCGAGCGCCGACTCGGTCTTCCCCGGCGAGACGCCGCTCGCGGGCAGTGTGCCGTGAGTCGCGTCGGCGCCCGCGTGCTGCCGACCCCGCACGCCCCAGGGCTTCGCGTCGGGATCGCCGCGGCGCAGTGGCATGAGGAGGTGATGGGCGGCCTGCTGGACGGCGCCCGGCGCGCATTGGGTGAGGCCGGCGTGGAGCAGCCGACGGTCGTGCGGGTGCCCGGGACGTTCGAGCTGGCGGTCGCGGCGCAGGCGCTGGCGTCGAGCGGCTGCGCGGCGGTGGTCGCGCTGGGTGTGGTCATCCGCGGCGGCACCCCACACTTCGACTACGTCTGCCTGGCCGCCACCCAGGGGCTGACCGCGGTCGCGGTGCAGACCGGCGTGCCGGTCGGGTTCGGGGTCCTCACCTGCGACACCGAGGAGCAGGCGCTCGCCCGGGCCGGGCTGCCGGGCAGCGTGGAGGACAAGGGCTACGAGGCGGCGCAGGCGGCGGTGGTCACCGCGCTGGCGTTGCGGGCCCTGCCGTTGCGGGCGCTGCCCTAGTCACCTGCCGGCTGCCACCCGGCTCGCCGCGTCGATCTCGCCGGGTCGATACTGAGCGGCGTGCTCTCCCTCGTGCTGCCTAAGGGGTCCCTCGAGAGGGCGACCCTCGAGTTGTTCGACGCCGCCGACCTCGCGGTGCGGCGGGGGAGCGACCGCGACTACCACGCGTGGATCGACGACCCGCGGGTGGAGCGGGTGCGCTTCCTGCGCCCGCAGGAGATCCCGCAGTACGTCGAGCAGGGCCTGTTCGACCTGGGGATCACCGGGCGTGACTGGGTCACGGAGACCGACGCCGACGTCGTCAGCCTCGGGGAGCTGCGCTACAGCAAGGCGACGTCCAACCCCGTCCGGGTGGTGCTCGCCGTCCCCGCCGACGCGCCCTGGCGGTCGGTGCGGGACCTGCCGGAGGGCGTGCGGATCTCCACCGAGTTCCCGTCGCTGACCCGCCGCTTCCTCGGGGACCACGGAGTCAAGGCGATGGTCGTCCCGTCGTACGGCGCCACCGAGGCGAAGGTGCCGGACATCGTCGACGCGATCGTCGACCTGACCGAGACGGGCTCGTCGCTGAAGAAGAACGGGCTGCGGGTCCTCGAGACGCTGCTGACCTCCTACACGGAGCTGGTCGCGAACCGGGCCGCGGCGGAGCGCGCGGACAAGCGCGCCGCGATGGACGACCTGGCCCTGCTGCTGCGCGGCGCCATCGCGGCCCGCGGCACCGTGCTGCTCAAGCTCAACGTCCGCGACGGCGACCTCCACGCGGTGCTCGCCGAGCTCCCGGCGATGACCTCGCCGACGGTGACCGCGCTGGCGAGCGGGGGCTTCCACGCGGTGGAGACGGTCGTGCCGAAGGCGGGAATCAACACGCTGATCCCCGCGCTGAAGGCCGTCGGCGCGCGGGACATCCTCGAGCTACCCATCACGAAGATCGTGGAGTAGTCGGCCGGCGGCCGGCTCCTCGCCGGCGCACCTCGACGCGCCACCAACACCGCACCCCGCCCCGAACTTGCCACCGGTGACCGTGCGTGTTAGGCCACGCGTGCGAGTTCGTTTAGCCGGCCGGGGACGGTGACGCAGCGGATGCGGCGCAGGAGCGACGACACCATGGCGGTGCCCGTCCGCGCCGCTCGCACCGGCACGCTGACCTACGGGCTGCGGGTCGGCGAGGTGCTGCGCGTCTCGACGCTCGGCAAGGCCCGCCTGCTCGCCGGCTCCGCGGGGCTCGACCGGGTCATCGAGCGGCTCAACGTCATGGAAGTGCCGGACATCCTCCCGTGGGTGAAACCGCACGAGCTGCTCCTCACGACCGGGTACCCGCTGCGGCACGACCCCGCCGGCCTTGTCGACCTCGTCACCGACCTCGACGCGCGGGGGCTCGCCGCGATCGCCATCAAGGTCGGCCCCTACCTCGACGAGATCCCCGCGCAGATGCTCGCGCACGCCGACGCCCTCGGGTTCCCCGTCATCCAGCTGCCGGACGACGTCGGGTTCGACGACATCCTCAACCAGGTTCTCACCGACGTGCTCAACCGGCAGGCCGCCCTGCTCGCCCGCTCGGAGGAGATCCACCGCGCGTTTCTCGAGATCGTGTTGCGCGGCGGCGGGCTGGCCGAGCTCACCGACGAACTCGTCGGGCTGCTCGGCGGGTGCGTGGTCATCGCTGACCCCGCGGGGCGGGTGCTCGCGCGGTCCGGGGCGCTCGAGGCGCTGACCGCCGCCCTGGGGCCGGACGGGGTCGACGGGTCGGGGCGGGTGCTCGTCCGCACCCGAGCGCGTGGCCTGTGCACCGGCCCGGACGGGGCGACGTACGCCGTCGTGCCGGTCGCCGCCGGCGAACTAGATCATGGGCGGATCGTCGCCGTCCCGGGGGAGCGGGGGGTGTCCGGCGAGGACGTTCTCGCCCTCGAGCACGCGGCGACCGTCGCGGCCCTGGTCGTCACCCGCGAGCTCGCGGTGACGGCCGTGGAGAGCAAGTACCAGGCCGACTTCCTCCGGGACCTGCTCACCGGCCGGCGCCGCGCCGCGCCCGACGTCGTCGGCCAGGCCGCGTCGCTCGGCTGGGACCTCGGCCGCCCCCTCGTCGTCCTCGTCGCCGAACTGGATCCGGGGCGACCTGTGGGCAGCACCGAGGGCAACCGCAGCGGCGACCGACGCCGCCTGCAGGAACGGTTCGTTACCGAGTGGACGACGGCCGTGCGGGCGGTCGACGCTGCCGCGGCCGTCGCCGGTTTCGGCTCGGAGGTCGTCGCGGTGCTCGGCGCACCAGCGCCGGACCGACTCCTGCCGCTCGCCTCCGAGCTCGCCGCCGCGCTGCGCGGGCCGCAGCGCACGTTCGCCACCGGGGTGAGCCGTTGCGTCCCGGACGTGCCGGGGCTGCCTCGCGCGTACGACCAGGCGCAGCAGGCGGTGCGCGTGGGCCGGCGGCTGCAGGGCCGGTCGGCCGTGGCGCACTTCGACGGGCTGGGCATCTTCCGCCTGCTCAGCCTCGTCGAGGACGTCGGCGAGCTGCAGGCGTACGTCGCGGAGACGCTCGGCGACCTGGTGCGGGACGACGTCCCCGAGCTCGTCGACCTCCGGCGGACGCTCGCCGTGCTGCTGGAGACCAACCTGAACGTCGCGGAGACGGCCAGGCGGCTGCACTTCCACTACAACACCCTGCGTTACCGGGTTGTCAAACTCGAGCGCATGGTCGGCCCGTTCACCGTCGACTCGTCGCTGCGGCTCAACCTCGCCGTCGCTCTGCGCGTGCTGGAGATGCGCGGACTGGACATCCGCTAGCGAAACCCGCCGACCCGCAGCGAAACGTGCCGACATGTCGGCTTCTCCTTCGGCAACAGTTGTCCGTGACCCTCCCCTCGTCGGCTCCCTACCTTCGCTGCCAACTGCGGTCAGTGACGGTCGTCACCGTCCGCTTTTGGGTCGACACGACGCCGTGGCTCGCCGCGAGCCGCGAGGAGGGTCCGAGGATGGGCTTGGGGCAGCTCCACGGCGACCGGCGCGCGCCAGCGCCTCATGGCGGCGCAGCCGCGGCGGCGGGGCGGCGGGCGCCGCGATGAGGGAGTTCACCGCGGCCGCCGTCCAGCTCGCGCCCGAGCCCGGCCGGCTCACCGACGCGTCGGTCCAGGCGAACGTGGAACGCGCCGTGCACTGGGTCGAGCGGTGCGTCGCCGAAACCGGCGCCGAACTCGTGGTGCTCCCCGAGAGCACCTCGACCGGGTTCACGCCGGCCCTGTCGGCACCGGAACTATGGGAGGTCGTCACGCCCGTGCCGGGGGCGATCACGCAGCCGGTGCAGGAGGTCGCCGGCCGGCTCGGCGTCCACGTCGTGTACGGCACCTACGAGCGCGGAGCGCAGCGCGGAACGGTCTACAACAGCGCGGTGCTCGTCGGGCCGACCGGGGACGTGCTCGGCGTCTACCGCAAGACGCACCTGTTCGCCGGCGAGCGGCACGACTTGGGCGGCTGGGTGACCGCGGGCGACGAGGTGACCGTCGTCTCCACCGACCTGGCCCGGATCGGCATGATGATCTGTTTCGACGGCGACTACCCGGAGCTCGCGCGGATCCAGGCGGTGCAGGGCGCCGAGGTGCTGGTGCGGCCGTCGGCGCTGCTGCGCTCGGCCGACATCTGGGAGCTGACGACGCGCGCCCGGGCGTACGACAACCACGTGTGGGTGATCGGCGCCAACGCGGTCGGCGTCGACCCGGCGGGCATGCTCTACTTCGGGAACTCGCTGATCGTCAGCCCGATCGGCGAGGTGGTGGCCTGCGGCACCGCGCAGGAGGGCTGGGTCTGCGCCCGCGTCGGGCCGGACGCGTTCCGGCAGGCGAGCCCCGGGTCCAGCCACCCTCAGTTGTTCGACCACCTCGCCGACCGCAACGTCGCGCTGTTCCGCCGGTACGCCGAGAACCTCGTCCGGCCCGCGCGCGCGGCCTTCCCGCATCCCGAGTTCCGGGCCGGGGTGAGCTTCGAGAGGAACGCGTGACCGCCGGGCGACCCCGGCCCTGACCCCGCCGGCCCTCCCGGCCGGCCCCCGGACGGGTCCACCGCCGGGCCCGACGAGGCTACGGTGTCGAGCGGCAGTGGCTGGCTGCGATTCGTGCCGTTGCCGTCACGCGCGTGGCCTCGCCGTACGTCGTCGCGGGTTCTCGCCCGGGCCGTCCGGCTCGGCCCGCACCGGAGTCCACCGGGAGTGGGGTATGGCCGCACCGCTCGACGGGATGATCGTCCTCGACCTCTCGCGAGCGCTCGCCGGACCCCACGCAACCATGATCCTCGGAGACCTCGGCGCCCGGGTGATCAAGGTCGAGCACCCGGACGGCGGCGACGACACGCGCCGCTGGGGTCCTCCGTTCGTCGGGCCGGAGGGCGGACGGGAGTCGACGTACTTCCTGTCGTGCAACCGCAACAAGGAGTCGGTCACCCTCGACGTCACGAACCCGGACGGCCGTCGGCTCCTGGAACGGTTGGTGCGCCGCTCCGACGTGCTCGTCGAGAACTTCCGGCCCGGGGTGCTCGATCGCCTCGGGCTCCCGGTGCGGCGCCTGCACGCGCTCAACGCGCGGCTCGTCGTGCTGTCCATCACCGGCTTCGGGCACGACGGACCCGAGGCGGGACGCGCCGGCTACGACCAGATCGTGCAGGGCGAGGGCGGCCTGATGTCGCTCACGGGTTCCGGTCCGGGGGAGCCGACGCGGGTCGGGGTCCCGATCGCGGACCTCGCCGCCGGGATGTACGGCGCCTGCGGCGTGCTCGCCGCGCTGCACGAGCGGGAGCGCACCGGGCGTGGCCGCGTGGTTCGGACCAGTCTGCTCGCGGCGGTCGTCGGCATCCACGGTTTCCAGGGGACCCGGTACACCGTGGCGAACGAGGTGCCCTATCCCACCGGCAACCACCACCCGTCGATCGCGCCGTACGGCCTGTTCCGCACCGCCGACGCACCGGTGCAGATCGGCGTCGGGAGCGAGGCGCAGTGGCGGGCCTTCGCCCCGCTCGTCGGCCTCGACCCGACCGAGCCGCGGTTCGCCACCAATCGGGACCGGGTGCGCAACCGGGCGGCGCTGCTCGAGGGGATCGACCGTGCGCTCGTCCGCGAGCCCGCCGCGCACTGGCTCCCGGAGCTCGCCAGGATCGACGTGCCCGCCGGGCGCGTGCGCACCCTCGACGAGGTCTACGGCTGGGAGCAGACCCGTTCCCAGGGGTTGCTCCTCGATGTCCAGCACCCGACGCTCGGCCAGATCACGCTCCCCGGGTCGGCGCTGCGCTACGACGACGGCGGGCGGGAGGCGGCGACCGCGCCGCCGACCCTCGGCCAGCACAATGACGCGGTGCGCACCTGGCTCGACTCCACGGACACCGCCGGATGACGCGCCTCGGCACCCGCGAGCTGCTCGAGCTGCTCGTCGACCCCGGCAGCTACGTGTCGTGGGACGGGCAGCTGGACGTGCGCCGGCCGTTGCCGCATCCGGACCAGGAGGAGTACGACGCCCTGCTCGACGAGGCGCGGCTGCGGTCGGGCACCGACGAGTCGGTGCACGTCGGGGAGGCGCGCGTCCGCGGGCAGCGGACCGCGATCCTCGCCGGCGACTTCGCGTTCCTCGCCGGCAGCATCGGGGTCACCTCGGGGGAGCGCGTCGCGGCGCTGCTGGACCGGGCCCGCCACGAGCACCTGCCGGTGCTCGCCCTGCCGGTCTCGGGCGGCACCCGCATGCAGGAGGGCTCGGTCGCGTTCGTGCAGATGGTGAAGGCGGCCGCGGGCGTCCGCGCGCTGCGGGCCAGCGGGCTGCCGTTCGTCGTCTACCTCCGCGACCCGACGACCGGCGGCGTGTTCGCCACTTGGGGGTCAATGGGCCAGGTGACCTACGCGAGCCCTGACTCGTTGATCGGGTTCCTCGGCCCCCGCGTCTTCGAAACGATCCGCGGTGCACCGTTTCCCCCGGGCGTGCAGGTGTCGCAGAACCTCGCCCGGCACGGGCTCGTCGACGAGGTCGTGCCGCCCGAACGCCTCGCCGACAAGCTCGCCGGCCTCCTGTCGGTAGCCGCACCGGCGAGCCGCGCGGCCCGCCCGTTCGTGCCACCCGTCGCCGATCACCTCGCCGAGCCCGAGCCCGGCGACGACCCGTGGCGGTCCGTGCAGATCTCGCGTGACGCCCGGCGGCCCGGTGTTCGCGACCTGCTCGCGCTGGTGGCGGACGACGTCACCGAGCTGTACGGCACCGGCGAGGGCGAACCGGACGCCCCCGCCGTGCTGCTCGCGCTGGCGCACGTGGCCGGTGTGCCTGCGGTCGTGCTGGGTCAGGACCGGGACGCGCAACGCGCCGGCCACGCCCTCGGCCCCGTCGCGCTGCGAAAAGCGCGCCGCGGGATGCACCTGGCGGTCGAGCTCGGGTTGCCGCTGGTGTCGGTCGTCGACACACCCGGCGCGGAGCTGTCGAGGGCGGCGGAGGAGGGTGGTCTCGCGGGGCAGATCGCGCGCTGCCTTGGGGACCTGATGTCCCTGCACGCGCCGACCCTGTCCTTCCTGCTCGGTGAGGGCAGCGGGGGCGGTGCGCTCGCGATGCTGCCCGCCGACCGGGTCGTGTGCGCCGAGCACGCGTGGCTGTCCCCGATCGCCCCGGAAGGTGCCGCCGCGATCCTGCACCGTACCGCCGAGCGGGCGCCGGAGTTGGCGCGGCACCAGCGGATCGCGTCGTGGGAGCTGCGCCGCTACGGGATTGTCGACCGCGTCGTGCCGGAGTGCCCGTCGGCATCCGAGGAGCCGACGTCGTTCCTGTCCCGGGCCGCGGCGGTCATCGCCACCGAGCTGGTGCACCTGGTGCAGCGTGACGCCGGACGACGCGTCGTCGACCGCATGCAGCGATGGCGCCACATCGGCACCGTCCTCTGACACATCTCCTCTCTTTCTCTCGGGCTTGTCCAGGTGCATATCCGCACCGGGACGGAGGCGGCCGTCCGTCTGCAGTAGGTGCGCCTCCGCTTCCAGGAGGAGGCCGGTCGCTCCTTCGGGCCGACGACATCTGCCTCGTGTCGTGCTTGGGTGGCAGCGGAGTCGGTAGGGGGGAGTGAGTCGGCGATGCGCCCGCTGCGCAACGGTTTTCGCGGGGCGCTCACCGTTGCCGCACTCGCGTTGCCGCTCGTGCTCAGTGCCTGTGGCGACAAGTCAGCGACCCCCGCCGGCGGGGGAGGTCGAGCCGGCGCCCCGAGCCCGACAGCAACCGGGCCGGCACAGCCCGCAGAGCGGTGGGCTCCCGAGCCCGGCTTCACCCGGGACGCGTTCTCGAACCCCACCACGATAGACAACACGTGGTTCCCGCTTCGGCCGGGTACCCAGTACATCTACGAGGGCCAGACCGTCGAGGACGGCGAGCGCACGCCGCACCGCGTGGTGTTCACGGTCACCGACCTCACCAAAGTGGTCGACGGGGTGCGCAGCGTCGTCGTCTGGGACAGGGACTACACCGCGGGCGTGCTGACGGAGGCGGAGCTCGCCTTCTTCGCGCAGGCCGACGACGGCAACGTCTGGCACTTCGGGCAGTACCCCGAGGAGTACGAGGACGGGAAGGTCGTCGGAGCCCCGGCGTGGATTTCCGGGGTGCAGGGCGCCCAGGCAGGCATCACCATCAAGGCCGACCCCAAGCCCGGGTCTCCGAGTTACTCGCAGGGCTGGGGACCCGAGGTCGACTGGACGGACCGGGCCAGAGTGCACCAGGTCGGCCAGCGGACCTGTGTCCGCGCCGGGTGCTACGACAACGTGCTGGTCACCGACGAGACCTCCAGGGAAGAGCCCAACGCGCACCAGTACAAGTACTACGCCCCGGGCGTGGGCAACGTCCGTGTCGGCTTCGGTGGCGCGGATCCGACCCAGGAAACCCTGGAACTGGTCACGGTCAAGCGCCTGGACGCTCAGGCGCTGGCGCAGGCTCGGGCCGAGGCGCTGAAGCTCGAGAAGAGCGCCTACGCGACCAGCAAGGACGTGTACGGCGCGACCTCCCCGTGCCAACCGGCTCCGGTCGCGAAACCGGTCCGGATGGCCACCCACCACGCCGGCCGCCGAGTGCTCCCGTCGGCCTCGAAGACCGCGCCCGGCGGCAGGGCCTGCACATCGGGGGCGGCCCAGGTCCGATCGTCCGGTCGCCACGCCAGCGACTCCCGGGCGCCGCTCACGGACTCGGCGTCCGCGGCACGAGGCCCGCACGGCCCGCCGCCCTGCGCACGAAGCACTGGTGCCGTGCGCCGCTGACCGGCTCGGTATGTGAGCCGCTGATAGCCGCATCGCTGCGCGCCAGTGCGGCGGGCTCGAGTCAGCTGCCTCGAGAGCCATCTGGACGCTGAAATCCTTTCGACGTACCCGTCTTCTCCTTCGCACCGCTGAGCACCGCGGCTCTCCCGCGGTTCTGACCGCTGGGCGCATAGCACCCGCGCGCGGCACCGGCGAGGCGAATGGCGACCGGCAACGGGTTGTTGGCGCGTAACCGTGGTGCAGCACAGGGAGTCGGACATGCCTTGGATCGTCGAGTCGAGCCTCAAGTTCCGGCTCCTCGTGGTTGCCCTCGCCGCGGCACTGGTGGGTGTCGGCGTCGCCCAGCTGCGCTCCATCCCGGTGGACGTCCATCCCGAGTTCACGCCCACCCGGGTGGAGGTGCAGACCGAAGCGCTCGGACTGTCGGCCGAGGAGGTGGAGCAGCTCATCACGGTTCCCCTGGAGCAGGACCTGTTGGTCGGCGTTCCCTTCCTCGACGAGATCGAGTCTGCGTCGCTGCCGGGCCTCTCGTCGGTCGTCATGACCTTCGAGCCGGGGACGAAGCTGCTGGACGCGCGGCAGGTCGTGCAGGAGCGGCTCACGCAAGCCGTGGGCGTGGCGGGGTTGCCGGCGGTGGCCAAGCTGCCGCAGATGATCCAACCCGTGTCGTCGAACCGTCGCCTATCGATGATCAAGCTGTCGTCGGACAAGCTGACGCCGATCGACGTGTCGGTGCTCGCCCGCTGGGTGATCGGTCCCCGACTGATGGGCGTCCCGGGCGTCGCCAACGTCGCCGTCTGGGGCTTCCGGGACCGTCAGCTGCAGGTCCTGGTCAACCCCGAACAGCTGCGGCAGAACGGCGCGACGCTCGAGCAGGTCATCGAGACCGCGGGCAATGCGCTCGAGGTCTCGCCGCTGTCGTTCCTGGAGGCCTCCACTCCCGGCACCGGCGGATTCATCGACACCGTCAACCAACGGCTCAACATCTTCCACGAGCAGGCCATCACCACGGCGAAGGAACTTGCGCAGGTGCCGCTCGAGCCGTCGGGGGCGGCGCGCACCGACGGTCGCGCCGAGGCGGGCGGGGGCGCCGGACGAGCGCTCGGTGACGTGGCCAAGGTGATCGAGAACAACCAGCCGCTGATCGGGGACGCGATCTGCCCGAATGGGGAGCGCTGCCTGTTCCTGGTCGTCGAGAAGTTCCCGGGGGTCAACACCGTCGAGGTCACCGAGGGCGTCGAGGCCGCGCTGGACGGGATGCGCCCCGGACTCGGCGACATGCGCATCGACTCGTCGCTCTACCGTCCGGCGTCCTTCATCGAGTCGTCCTTCACGCACCTGGGATGGGCCCTGCTGGCCGGTGGGCTCCTCTTCCTCCTCGTCGTCGCGGTGCTGTTCCGCGAGTGGCAGACCGTGCTGATCAGCGTGGCCGCGGTCACGGTCTCGCTCGCGGCGGCGGCGGTCGTGCTGTATCTTCGCGGCGCCACGGTCAACCTCATGGCAGTCGCCGGGCTCGTGCTCGGCCTCACGGCCGTCATCCACGATGCGATCGTCGATCCGTTCGCGATCTCTCGCCGGACGCGGCGTCCGGGGGCCGTGGACGGGGAGCGAGACACGGCCGGATCCGGGTGGGCGAGCGTCGTGCGGGCATCGGCGCAGACCCGCGGGGCGATGCTCTACGCGACCCTGATCGTCGCAGCGGCGGTGCTCCCGCTGTTCTTCCTGCGCGGCGAGGGCCGGGCGTTCCTCCCGCCCCTCGTGGTCTCGTACCTGCTCGCGGTCGTGGTGTCCATGGTGGTGGCCCTCACCGTGACGCCCGTGCTGAGCCTGATGCTGCTCGGAAACGGCGCAGCACGGCGTCGCCGTCGCCGGGTCCCCGGGTTCGCCCGGCTGCGCCGCGACTACGACCGCGTCGCGCCCGGCCTCGTGACTCGCACCGGTGCCGCGTTCGCCGTCGTGGCCGCCGTCGCCGTAGTCGGCCTGCTGACGGCGCCGTTCCTGGACCTGTCCCTGCGACCGGCGTTCAAGGAGCGGGACGTGCTCGTCCACGTCGAGGCGGCGCCCGGGACGTCCCTGCCCAAGATGACCGAGATCACGAAGCGCGCGGTGCACGATCTCGGGTCCCTGCCCGGGGTCGTCAACGTCGGCGGTCAGGTCGGGCGCGCGGTGATGTCGGACCAGATCGTCAACGTCAACTCGGGCGAGATATGGGTGAAGGTCGGCCCCACCGCGGACTACGACCGCACGATCGCCGCTATCGAGACCACCGTTCGCGGCTACCCGGACGTGTCCACCGACGTCCTGACCTACTCCGGCGAGCGTGTCACGGAGATCCTCGGGAGGTCGAGCGACGACGTCGTCGTGCGCGTGTACGGCGAGGACGCGGACGTGCTCGACGCCAAGACCGACGAGATCCGGACGTTGGTGACCGGAGTCGACGGCGTCGCGAAGGCCCGCGTGCAGCGGCCGCTCGAGGAGCCCACGGTCGAGGTCAAGGTGGACCTGACACGGGCCCAGGCGGCCGGGGTCAAGCCGGGCGACGTGCGCCGCGCGGCCGCCGTCCTGCTCGGCGGCATGACCGTCGGCAACCTGTTCGAGCAGCAGAAGGTGTTCGACGTCGTGGTGTGGGGTTCCCCGGAGATCCGCCGGAGCGAGCGGGACATCGAGCAGCTGCTCATCGACACGCCGGACGGTGGGCACGTGCGCATCGGTGACGTGGCCGACGTGCGCGTCGTGGCGAATCCCGCCGTGATTCGCCACGAGTCGGTCTCCACCTATCTCGACGTGACCGTGGACGTGTCCGGACGCGACGCCGGCGCGGTGGCGGCGGACATCGACCGCCGGCTCGAGCAGGTCACGTTCCCGCTCGAACACCACGCCGAACTGCTCGGCGGCTACGAGGAGCGGCAGGCGGAGCGGGCACGGCTGCTCGGCGCGGCCGTCGCGGCAGCCGTCGCCGTGTTCCTGCTGTTGCAGGCCGCGTTCCGCAGCTGGCGTCTCGCGATCCTGTCCTTCGTCACTCTCCCGCTCGCCCTCGTCGGCGGTGTCGTGGCGGCGCTGGTGACCGGGGGGACGCTGACGCTCGGCTCGATCGCCGGACTTGTCGGCGTCCTGGGGATCGCCGCGCGCAACGTCGTCCTCGTGGTTCGTCACTACCAGGACCTCGAGCGACGCGACAGAGTCGCCTTCGAGCCGGACCTCGTCGTGCAAGGAACACGGGAGGTGCTCGTTCCCACCGTGGGGACCGCGCTCGCGATCGCGGCCGTCTTCGCGCCGTTCGTGGTCGCCGGCAGCGTTGTCGGATTCGAGATCGTGCACCCGATGGCCGTCGCGCTCCTCGGTGGCTTGGTCACCACGACGGTCCTCACCCTGTTCGTGGTTCCGCTGCTCTATCTGAAGCTGGGGTCCGGTGTCGACCGGGACACATGGGCGGACCAGCTCTTCACGCCGTTCCCGGAGGAGCGGAAGGTTACGGGTCTCGAGACCCGGGTCACGATGGCGCAGCGCTTCCGTCCCACGTTCGCTGCATTGCCGATCGTCCCCGTGCTGCTGCTGTCCGGCTGCGCCGGGGCGGTCGCTGACAAGTACTCGGTCGAGCACGAGCCGGCCCGCGTCGAGCCGATCGCCGGGACCGGTCAGGTCCAGGTGAGGCTGAACGAGCGAGCGGCGCAGCGGCTTCGCGTCCAGACGACGCCGGCCACGCGACACGGAGGTCGTCTGGTCGTCCCCTCGTCGGCCGTGTTCGTCGATCCCCAGGGGGCGTGGTGGGTCTACACCAGCCCGGAGCGTCTCGTCTTCGTCCGCGAGAAGATCGACTTGGAACGGGAGTCGGGCGGCCTCGCCTATCTCTCGGCGGGCCCGGCGCCGGGCACGCAGGTTGTGACGCGCGGGGTCGCCGAGGTGCACGGGGTCGAGGCCGGGGTCAGCCACTGAGGCCGGACGGGAACGGGACCAGAGGGGAAAGAGGGGCTGGCGGTCATGCGCTGGATTGTTGGATCGAGCCTCAAGTTCCGCTTCATCGTCGTTGGCCTGACCGCGTTCCTGCTCCTGTTCGGCGTGCAGCAACTCGGGAAAAGCCCGGTCGACGTTTTTCCCGAGTTCGCGCCGCCGAAGGTCGAGGTCCACACGATCGCCATCGGGCTGGCACCGACCGAGGTCGAAGAGCTGATCACAGTCCCGCTCGAGCAATCGTTCAACGCGATCCCCGGTGTGGAGACGATCCGGTCCAAGTCGGTGGAGCAGCTGTCGCAGATCGTGCTCCTCTTCGAACGGGGCACCGATCTGCTCGAGGCCAGGCAGCTGGTCTCGGAGCGGATCGCGACGGTGACCCCGACGCTGCCGACATGGGCGGCCCCGCCCGTAATGCTGCAGCCTCTGTCGGCCACCAGTCGGGCACTGAAAATCGGACTGTCCTCGACGGATCCCAAGCTGGACATGATGGACCTGTCGATGACGGCGTACTGGAAGATCCGTACTCGGCTGCTGCGGGTTCCCGGGGTCGCCAACGTGCCGATCTGGGGCGAGCGCCTGGAGATGCTCCAGGTGCGGGCGGACCCGCAGCGGCTCGCCAAACAGAAGGTCACGCTCGAGCAGGCCATGACGGCGACCTCCGACGCGCTGGACGCCGGGCTCATCCGATACTCAGAGGGGCACTTCATCGGCCGCGGTGGATGGGTCGAGGGTTCGACGCAGCGGCTCGGCGTCCGGCACGTGGAGCCGATCGTGACGCACGAGCAGCTGGCCAACTTGCCGATCGTCACCGAGGACGGCCGGCGGATTCGGCTGAGTGACGTCGCGGACCTGGTCAGGGACCACCAGCCGCTCATCGGCGATGCCGTCATCAACAAGGGCGACGGCCTCATGCTCATCGTCGAGAAGCTTCCGTGGGCCAACACCCTCGACGTGACGAGAGGCGTCGAGGCCGCGCTCGACGAGATGCGGCCGGGGCTGCCGGGAATCGCGATCGACTCCGAGATCTTCCGGCCGGCGACCTTCATCGAGGATGCGGTCGACAACCTCAGCCGCGCGCTGATCCTCGGCGCTCTTCTGATGATCCTGATGCTCGGTGTGTTCCTGTACTCGTGGCGTACCGCGCTGATCAGTGTCGTGGCGATCCCGGTGTCCCTGCTCGCCGCGCTGCTCGTCCTGAACGCGTGGGGCGCCACGATCAACACGATGATCCTCGCCGGGTTCGTGATAGCGCTCGGCGACATCGTCGACGACGCCATCATCGACATCGAGAACGTCGTCCGGCGCCTGCGACAACATCGCCGGGAGGGCGGCGACAGGTCCACCGCCCGCGTGATCCTCGACGCGTCGCTCGAGGTCCGCGGCGCCATCGTCTACGCGACGATCATCGAGATCGTCGCGATCGTGCCGATCTTCATGCTGGCGGGCCTGTCCGGGGCGTTCTTCCGACCGTTGGCGCTCGCGTACGCCCTCGCGCTCCTCGCCTCGATGGTCGTCGCGCTCACCGTCACCCCCGCGCTGAGCCTCATTTTCTTCCGCAGTCCGAAGTCCCTGGAGCATCGGGAGTCGCCGATCGTGCCGCCGATGAAGCGGGGCTACGAGCGGCTCCTCTCCAAGGTCATTGCCCGGCCGCGCCGTGCGTACGCCGCGGTGGCGGTGACCACCGCGGCGGGGCTCGCGGTGCTGCCGATGCTCGGGCAGTCGCTGCTCCCGAACTTCAAGGAGCGGGACTTCCTGATGCACTGGTTGACCAGACCCGACACGTCGCTGCAGGAGGAGGTCCGGACCACGAAGTTGGTCAACGCCGAGTTGCTGTCCATTCCGGGGGTGCGCAACGCCGGGTCGCACATCGGAAACGCCCTCTTGGGCGACGAGCCGTACGGCGTCTACTTCGGAGAGAACTGGATCAGCGTCGACCGGTCCGTCGACTACGACAAGACGGTGCAGAGCATCCGGGACGTCGTCGACGGATACCCGGGGATCTACCGCGACGTGCTGACCTACCTGAAGGAGCGGATCCGAGAGGTGCTGACCGGGGCGAGCGAGCCCATCACGATCCGGGTCTTCGGGCCGGACCTCGAGCTGCTCCGCGAGAAAGCGGAGGAGGTCGACAAGATTCTGGGCGAGATTCCCGGAGTCGGTGAGCACTACGTGGACTTCCAGGACACGATCCCGCAGGTGAAGGTCGAGGTCGACCTCGTCGCGGCCAGGGAACACGGCGTCAAGCCGGGCGATGTCCGCCGTGCCGCGGCGTGGTTGATGGCCGGCGAAGAGGCCGGGGACGTCTACGCCGGTGGCAAGGCGTACGACGTGCAGCTGTGGAGCCCGCCGGAACGGCGGCGCAGCGTCACGGATCTGAAGAACCTTCTCATCGACACGCCGGACGGTGGTCACGTCCGTCTCGTGGACGTCGCCGACGTCAGCATCCAGCCGGTGCCGAACGTGATCCACCACGAGGGGTTGCTCCGGAACCTCGACGTGGGAGCGAGCCTGGACGGGTCGCGGGATCTGGGCTCGGTGGTGGGTGACATCGAGCAGCGCCTGGAGAAGGTCGAGTGGCCCCTCGAGTTCCGCGCGGACATGCTCGGGGAGTACACCGAGCGGCAGGCCGCCCAACAGCGCCTCCTGCTGTTCGCGGTGGCCGCGGCGCTGGCGATCTTCTTGTTGTTGCAGGCCTCCTTCCGGAGCTGGCACCTCGCGACGCTCTCCTTCCTGACCCTGCCGATCGCACTGGTCGGAGGACTGCTCGCCGCTTACCTGGGTGGCAAGGTGATTTCCCTCGGCTCGCTCGTCGGGTTCCTCACCGTCTTCGGCATCGTGGCCCGCAACGGCATCATGCTGATCAGTCACTGCCAACACCTGGAACGGTTCGAAGGCGAACCCTTCGGGCAGCGGCTGGTGCTCCGGGCGGCGACGGAGCGACTTGTCCCGATCATGATGACCGTTCTGACGACCGGCCTTGCGCTCATCCCGCTGCTCGTGGCGGGCTCGATCCCCGGTCAGGAGATCGAGCACCCGATGGCGGTCGTCATCCTCGGAGGGCTGATCACGGCCACCCTGCTCAACCTGTTCGTCGTCCCCGTTCTCTACCTCCGGTTCGCGAAGGGGTGGCGCCGCCCGCGCCAGGGCGAGACCTCGACGCAACCGCAGACCGCTTAGGAGTTCCGGTGCCGCTTGCGCGAAGGAGCCCGCCTAGCGAGTGACACGAGGCCCGCCCGGCCCTGTCCTCCCACCCCGCCCTCCTCCTCGAGAGGGAGGTGGACGCCGTCCTCCAGGAGATGTGCCCTCGCCGGCAGGGGGAGCGAAACTCGCCCCTCGTGACGGACGACGCCACGGGCCCGCAGTGCTTGGCTGCGCACCGGGTCGAGGACCCGCAACCACGCTCCTGGGGAGAGCGTGCGGAGCCGACGAGTGGGGGGACGCGTCATGGGCGCGTGCCTGGTGCGCGGAGTTTCCAGCGATCGACGTCGGCGCCGGCGGGTCCCGGTGCTGCATCGCCGAGGCACCCCGGCGGTCCCACGGCCGAGGTCGGAGCCGCCGCAGCCCGTTGTCGCACCGTCGGCGTCGATCGCGGGTCTGGCGTCATGATGCGTGCGATCGTCCGTGCGAGCGTCAAGGTCCGGGTGTTCGTCGTCGGTGTGGCCGTGGCGCTGCTGGCCATCGGTCTCACGCAGCTGCGCTCCGCGCCGGTGGACGTGCTTCCGGAGTTCATGCCGCCGACCGTCCAGATCCAGACCGAGGCGCTGGGGCTGTCCGCGGCCGAGGTCGAGCAGCTGATCACCGTGCCGATGGAGCAGGACCTGCTCAACGGCGTCCCCTGGCTCGACCAGATCCGCTCAGAGTCGATCATCGGGTTGTCGTCGGTCGACCTCATCTTCCAGCCCGGAACGGACATCCTGCGCGCGCGCCAGATGGTGCAGGAGCGCCTCTCGCAGGTGATGGGTCTGCCGAACGTCGGGAGCCGCCCCGTCATGATCCAGCCGTTGTCGTCGACGAGCCGGGTCATGATGATCGGGTTGTCGTCGAAGAACCTGTCGCCCATCGACATGTCGGTGCTGGCCCGCTGGAAGATCCGGCCGCGGCTGATGGGGATCCCGGGGGTCGCGAACGTGGCGATCTGGGGACAGCGGGATCGGCAGCTCCAGGTCCAGGTGGACCCCGACCGGCTGAGCAAGTACGGCGTGTCGCTGGACCAAGTCATCAACACCACCGGCAATGCGCTGTGGTCGTCGCCGCTGACGTTCGTGGAAGCCTCCACTCCCGGTACCGGTGGGTTCATCGACACCGCCAACCAGCGGTTCGGGGTGCAACACATCCTGCCCATCACCACGCCCAAACAGCTGGCGGCGGTCACGATCGAGGACACGTCGGGCAGGACGCTGCGCCTCGGGGACGTGGCCGGGGTTGTGGAGGATCACCAGCCGCTCATCGGCGACGCCGTCGTCGACGACGGCCCGAACCTCGTGCTCGTCATCCAGAAGTTCCCGGAGGCGAACATCCTGCAGGTGACCCGTGACGTCGAGGACGCGCTGGCGGCCCTCGCGCCCGGCCTCGGCGGGATCACCATCGACACGCGGTTGTTCCGGCCGGTGAGCTTCATGGAGACCGCCCTGCACAACCTGGGTGTGGGAACGCTGCTTGCCCTGGTCCTCGTGACCGTGCTGCTCGGGGTCGTGTTCTGGTCCTGGCGGGTCGCCCTGGTCGGCCTGGCGTCGGTCGCGGTCTCCCTCGTCGCGGCGGCGTATGTGCTCTACCTCCGTGGCGTGACCTTCAACGTGATGATCCTGGCCGGGCTGGTGGTCGCACTCGGCGCCGTCGTCGGTGACGCCGTCATCGACACGGACACCGTCAAGCGCCGGTTGCGCGCGAGCCGCGCGTCGGGGGACAGCCGCTCGGCCGCCGCGGTCGTGGTCGACGCGGCGGTCGAGACACGGGCCCCCCTGGCGTACGCCACGGTCATCATCCTGTTGGCGGTGGCGCCGTTCGCGTTCCAGGCCGGCGTGGCCGGCTCGTTCTCGCGCCCGGTCGTCGTGGCGTACACCCTGGCGGTGCTCCTGTCGGTGCTCGTCGCGCTGACGCTCACCCCGGCGCTGGCCTTCCTGCTGCTGTCCGGCGAGCGGGGCGAGGGGCGGACAAGCCGGCCCGTGCGGTGGCTGCAGCGGCGCGCCGACCGGAGGTACGTCCCCCACTACGTCGGCCGCCGCGGCTCCGCGCTCGCCACCGTCGCTCTCCTCGTCGTCGTGGGCGGCCTCGCGCTCGTCCCGCAGGTCGGCAGCCGCTCCCTGCTCCCGGCGCCGCGCGAGCGGGACCTTGTCGTCCGGCTCGACGCCGCGCCCGGCACGTCGCTGCAGGAAATGGACCGCGTCGCCACCCTGATGAGCCGTGACGTGCGAGCGCTAAGCGGAGTCGCCGACGTCGGCGTCCACGTCGGACGCGCGGTGACGTCGGACCAAGTGGTCAACGTCAACTCCGGCGAATTGTGGGTCAGCCTCGCCCGTTCGGCCGACTACGGAACCACGCTCGCCGCCATCCGACGGGTGCTCGGCGGGTACCCGGGCGTGGGGCACGAGCTGATGACCTACGAGAAGGACCAGCTGGCGGCGGCGGAAACGGGGAGCACGCACCCGTTGGTCGTGCGGGTCTTCGGTCACGACCTGGGCGTGTTGCGCGCGAAGGCGCAGGAGGTGCGCCGGGCGATCTCGACCGTCGACGGAGTCGTCGATCCACGCGTCGAGGTTCCCGTCCAAGAGCCGACGCTGCAGATCGAGGTCAACCTCGCGGAGGCCGAGCGGCACGGGATCAAGCCGGGTGACGTCCGACGGGCGGCCGCCACGTTGCTGTCGGGTCTGCTGGTGGGCAACCTGTACGAACAGCAGAAGGTGTTCGACGTCGTGGTGTGGGGTGCTCCTGCGACGCGCGCCAGCCTGGCCAGTGTCCCGAATCTCCTGATCGACACTCCCTCCGGCGGCCACGTGCGTCTGCGAGACGTCGCCTCGGCGCGAATCGCCTCGTCTCCCACCGTCATCAGGCACAACGACGTCTCGCGCAGCATCGACGTCACCGCCGACGTCCGCGACCGCAGCCTTGGCTCGGTGACGCACGACGTGCAGAGCCGCGTCCGGGCGCTCGACTTCCCGCTCGAGCACCACGCCGAGGTCATCGACGCCCTCGCCCCGCAGCGAAGCGGGAACCGGCGCCTTCTCGGCCTGGCACTCGCCGCCGTCGTCGGCATCTTCCTGCTCCTGCAGGCGGCCACCGACAGCTGGCTGGTGGCGACCCTGCTCTTCCTGCTCGTGCCACTGGCCGCTGTCGGCGGCGTGCTGACCGCACCCTTGGCCGGAGGTGTCATGTCGGCCGGTGCGCTGCTGTGCATCCTCCTCGTGCTCGGCGTGTTCCTCCGCAACAGCCTCCTGTTGCTCGCCCACTACCGTGCACGGGCGGAGGAGGGGGAGACCCACGGGCGCGAGCTGGTCGTCGCCGGCACGCGGGAGATGGCCGTCCCGCTCCTGGTTGCGACCGTGGCGACCGCGGTGGCCGTCCTGCCGTTCGTCGTGTTCGGCACCCTCGCCGGCGAGGAGATCC
>DATGDX010000099.1:0-20578 GCA_035310665.1 Mycobacteriales bacterium
GAGCGGCCGTTGCGCGCGGCCGCGCTGGCCGACCGGCTGCCGACGACGCTGGAGACCGCGCCGGCAGACGAGGTCGAGGAGCTGGTGAGGGCGATCTTCGAGTCGCCGGTGCGGCGATACTGGCGGCGCCACCGCATTGCCCGCCTGCTCCCGCGCCGCCGCACCGCGTGACGGCGGCGGCCCGGGTGCGCGAGACTCTGGGCGGGGCGGCGGAGGAGAGCGCGGTGAGCGAGACGTCGGTGGGCCTGGACGAGCGGCTGCTCGCCGAGACCCCGCTGTTCACCGCGGTCGACGAGGACTCGGCCCACGCGCTGTGCACCGCGCTGGTACGGCGAACCGTGCACCGCGGCGAGGTGCTGTTCGCCGAGGGTGACGTGGGCGACCGCCTCTTCGTCGTCGTCGAGGGCAAGGTCAAGATCAGCCGGCAGTTCGCCGACGGCCGGGAGAACATGCTCGCGGTGCTCGGCCCCGGGGAGATGTTCGGCGAGCTGTCCCTGTTCGACCCGGGCCCCCGCACGGCATCGGCCACCGCGCTCACCGACGCGGTGCTCGTCGAGCTGCCCCACGACGCGCTGCGCCCGTGGCTGAGCGGGCGCCCCGAGGTCGCCTCGGCCCTGTTACGGGCGCTCGCCCGGCGATTGCGCCGGACCAACGACGCGATGGCGGACCTGGTGTTCTCCGACGTGCCCGGCCGCGTCGCCAAGGCGCTCATCGACCTCGCGGAGCGCTTCGGCGAGCAGCGCGCGGACGGGCTGCACGTGACCCACGACCTCACGCAGGAGGAGCTCGCCCAGCTCGTCGGCGCCTCCCGGGAGACCGTGAACAAGGCGCTCGCCGACTTCGCCGCCCGGGGATGGCTGCGCATCGAGGCGCGCGCCGTGGTCATCCTCGACTGGCAGCGGCTCGAGCGCCGCGCGCGGTGAGCGGGACGCGGACGTCACCGTCGATCAGCGCCGGAACCCGCCGCGGGCGGTGAGCGCCGCCTCCAGCTCCGCGCGCGCGTTACGCAGCGGGCCGCGGCTGGCCAAGGCCAGCGCCTCGACGAGCGCGGCGCGCGCGCCGGGACCGTCGCCCTCCGCCTCGCACACCGCGGCGTGCACGCGCAGCGTGAGCACCGCCGACGGCACGTCCTCCCCGGGTTCCCGCCGCGCCCGGTTCACCGCGGCACGGGCCTGCGCCACCCGGCCCGCGTCGAGCAGCGCTGCCGCCCAGTGCGCGAGCGCCTGCCGGCGGGGGAACAGCAGCGTCGGCTCCGCGGTGGCCGCGGCGGCCTCCTCCAGCAGCGCGAGGGACCGATCGCGTTGCCCGCGGGCCCGCAGCACGTGCGCGAGCAGGACCGACGCGCCGACGACGGCGTGCGGTTCGAGCTCGAGGCCCCCGAGGACGCCGACCGCGCGCGCCGCCGCCGACTCCGCCGCGCCGACCTCCCCGCGGTCGAGGTGGCAGTAGCCGAGGAGCACCAGCGCGAAGGAGGCCACGACCGGGTGGCCACCCTGCTCGGCGAGCCGCACCGCCTCCCGGAGCAGGGCGACGGCACGCCCGGTGTCACCGGCGTACCGGTGCGCGACCCCCTCCGCGACGAGTGCCAGCGCGAGCCCCCACAGGTCGCCGAGCTCACGCAACAGCCGCTGCGCCCGGGCGGCCTCCTCACGCGCCGCGGCGAGGTCGCCGAGCTCGGCCGCGGCGAGCGCGTCCATCGTCAGGCAGGCCGCCGCCCCCCATCGCTGGCCCAGCGCGTCGGCGGCCGGGAGCAGCGCGGCGACGCTGGCCCGGGCCGCGGCGAACCGTCCCTGGAGCACGCGGACGAACGCCTCGGTCCCCCCGCACCACGACAGCCCCCCGACGTCGTCGAGCGCGGCGAACAGCTGCGCCGCCCGGGTGAGCATCCGCTCGGCGGTCCCGTAGTCGCCCCGGGTCGTGGCACTCCATGCGAGGTGCTGCAGCGCCCACCCGGCGCCGCGCTCGTCGCCCACCCGCTGCGCCAGGTCGAGCGCGGCCGCGAACCTCTCCTCGGCGGAGCGCAACCGACCGGCGAAGTAGTCGACGAGGCCGAGGTGGCGCAGCGCCTCCCCGGTCACCCGGTCGTCACCGGCGTCCGCCGCGGCGGCCAGCGCCGAGACCAACGCGATGACGGCGCCGCGGTCGTCGCCGCGGCGGCGCCGCAGGTCTCCCGCCACGACGAGCCCCCGCGCCCGCAACGCTGGGTCGTCCGCGTCCAGCGCGCCCGCGAGGTCCTGGTCCGCGTCGTCGAGCCGGTGCAGGGGGACGCGCGCGGCCGCGCGGGCGACGTGCGCCTGCGCGACGAGCCGCGGGTCGACCGCGCCCAGGGCGGCGTCGGCGAGGGCGAGTGCCCGGGTCAGCAGCCGGTCGGCGCCGAGGAGGTCGTCGCGGCGCAGCGCCGCCTCCCCGAGCCGGACCAGCGCGGCGACCGCGACGGGGCGAGCGCTCCACGCGGGGTCGCCGTCGGGCAGCCGCATCTCCCCCGCCAGGGCGACGGCCCGCTCGGCCTGGTCGGCCACGAACGCGTCCCGGTCCGCGGGGCTCGCCCAGCCGCTGTGCTCGGCGTCCGCCGCCCAGGTCGCGGCCCAGGCCGCGGCCGCGGCGTGCCGGCGCGCCCGCTCGGTCTTCGGCATCCCGGCGTAGGCCACGTCGCGCGCCAACGCGTGCGCGAACGCGTAGCTCCCGTCGGGGCGGGCGCGGAGCAGCCCGCGCTCCACCAGGGTCACGAGCCCGGCACCGACCGGGTCGGGAGCGGCGACCCGGGCGACCGCGGCGGCGGGGAACTCCGCGCCGAGCACGCTCACCGCCCGCAGAACCGCCTTCGCGGACGGGTCGAGCCCGTCGATGCGCGCGGCCAGCACGGCCTGGACACCCGCCGGCAGGATGTCGGGGAGCGGGTCGGCGAGCGTCCAGCGGTCACCGACCCGGCGCAGCAGGCCGCGGTCGACGAGCAGGTGCAGCGTCTCGGCCAGGAAGAAGGGGTTGCCCTGGGTCCGCTCGAGCAGCAGCCGAGACGCGGTCTCATCGAGGGACCCGCCGCCGAGCATGGCGTGGAGCAGCTGCCGCCCGGCGGGGGCCTCGAGCGGCCCCAGCCGGACGAGCGCGGCGGGCGACAACCGGGTCCACCACGCCGCGCCGTCCCCCGGTGGTGGGTCCTGGCGGCCGACGAGCAGCAGCAGCACCGGGCCGGACAGGGTCGACGACAGCGCGCCGAGCGCCCCGAGCAGCTCCCCGCCCGCGCAGTGCAGATCGTCCGCGACGAGCAGCAGCGGCCCGGCGCCGGCCAGCCCGGACAGCAGCGCGGACAGCGCCGCGACGAGCGGTCGAGGGCGCCGCTCGTCACCCCCCGGTGTCGCCGCCTCCCGGGGGGTTCGAGACCGGGGCAGGTCCAGCAGGCCGAGCAACCGGTCCGCGGTGCCGACCGGGCCGAGCCCGCCCTGCGGCAGGTCCAGCGCCGCGACCGCGCGGCGGACCTGCGCCGCGGCAGCCTCGTCGTACGCGTCCCCGCGCACGTCGCACGCGGCGCGCACCCAGTCGACGAGCGGCGCGAGGTCGCGTCCGGTGCCGTACGGCGGGCAGCGCCCCCACAGGACCCGCGCCCCGGCGCGCGCCGCCGCGAGGCCGGACAGTTCGACGGCGAGCCGGGTCTTGCCGATCCCGGGCTCGCCGACCACGACCGCGGTCTCGGGTGCGCGTCGCTCGATCACGCGGAGGAACCGCTCGACGAGCAGCGCGAGCTCGCCGTCCCGGCCCACGAACGGCGCGTCCTCCCCCGGACCGAGCCGCTCCCCGCCCGCCGCGCGCAGCGCGACGAGCTCGTACGCCGTCACCGGCTCCCGCTTGCCCTTCAACCGCAGCGGCGGCAACGCGTGCCACACCGCGTGGTGGGAGGTCGCGGCGGCGGTGGCGGCACCGGCGTAGACCGCGCCGACGCCGGCGGCGTCGGCGAGTCGTGCCGCGGTGTTCACCGTGTCGCCGACCACCGTGTACGCCAGACCGGCCTGGACACCGGCGAGCACCTCCCCCGTGTTGAGCCCGACCCGCAGCCCCAGCGGCCGCGTCCCGCCGGTCTCCTCGGCGGCGAGGCGGCGCACCGCCGCCTGCATCGCGGCCGCGGCCTGCACCGCCCGCTCCGCGTCGTCCTCGTGGGCCCGCGGCGCGCCGAACACCGCCATGATCCCGTCACCGGTGAGCTTGTCGACGTACCCCCCGACCTCGATGACGGCCTGCGACAGCGCCGCGAGCACCCGGTCGACGACGACGCCCACCCGCTCCGGATCGAGCTCCTCGGCCCACGAGGTGAAGCCGGATAGGTCGCCGAACAGCACGGTGACCAGTCGCCGGTCGCCCCGCTCGCTCTCCCCCGGGACCGGGGACAGCGGCGTGCCGCAGGCGTGGCAGAAGCGCGCGTCGGGGAGAACGCGCGTGCCGCAGGCCCGGCACGTCACGGCTGACGCAGGTAGTCCAGCTGCGCGCGAACCGACATCTCGGCGGCCGGCCACAGGGCCGGGTCGACGTCGGCGTACACCCGCTCGACGACCTCGCGCGCGGTGCGTGCTCCGGCCGCGAGCGCCGCCCGCACCTGCCCGAGGCGCTCCCCGCGGTGCGCCAGGTAGTCGTCGAGCAGCCCGGCGGGGTCAGCGACGACCGGCCCGTGCCCGGGCAGCAGGGTCGTGGCCTGCGCCGCGGTGGCCAGCGCGCGCAGCCGGCGCAGCGAGGCGAGGTACTCCGCCAGCCGGCCGTCGGGGTGCGCGACCACGGTCGTGCCGCGCCCGAGCACGGTGTCGCCGGTGAGCACCGCGGCGTCGGCGGGAAGGTGGAACGACAGCGAGTCGCCGGAGTGCCCGGGCGTCGCCAGTACCCGGATCTCGAGCCCGTCGACGGCGACGACGTCCCCCTCGCTCAGCCCCTCGGCGCCGAGCCGGTGCGCCCGGTCGAGCGCCCGCACCGGGGCGCGGACGAGCTCGGCGAAGCGCCGGGCCCCGCCGGCGTGGTCGGCGTGGCCGTGCGTGAGCAGCACCACGCCGACCGGGCCGGCGGCGGCGGCGACCTGGCGCAGGTGCCCGGGGTCGTCCGGGCCGGGGTCGACGACGACGCAGCGGCGCGCGTCCGGCTCGCGCAGCACCCACGTGTTCGTGCCGTCCAGCGTCATCGGGCCGGGGTTGGGCGCGAGGATGCAGGTGGCCCGGGGCGTCATGTCGCTGGGTAGTCGGCGTCGCCGGGCAGCAGCATCCGCACCTCGTCGCCGGTGACAACGATCTTGGGGAGCACCGGGCGCACGTCGCGTGCGGTGGCGGCGGTGAGCACGTCGCGGACCCGCTCGAACGCGGCCAACTCGGCGAGTGTCACCACGGTCGGCGGGAGCATGGGCATCGCGCCGGCGCGGTGGCGGGCGAGCGCGTCCTCCGGGCGCACCCACGCGACCCGGTCGGCCTCACCGCCCACGTCGTGAGTCCGCTGACCGGTGGGCAGCGCGGCGACGAAGAAGCGCGTGTCGTAGCGCCGCTCCTCGCACTCCGGCGTGATCCAGTGGGCCCACGGGCGGACCAGGTCGGCGCGCAGCACCAGGCCACGGCGGGCGAGGAAGTCGGCGAAGGCGTGGCTGTGGTCGACGAGGGCCGCGCGATCCGCCTCCCAGCCGGCGCCGGTCGGGTCGGCCACGACGGTGTCGGGCGACGGACCGGCGAGCAGCACGCCGGACTCCTCGAACGTCTCCCGCACCGCGGCGCAGACGAGCGCCCGGGCCAGCGGCGCGTCCGCGGACAGCACCCCCGCCCAGTCGCGCGCCGCGGGACCCGCCCAGGCGACCGCCGCGTCCGCGTCCCGCCCGTCGACCGACCCGCCGGGGAAGACGTGCATGCCCGCGGCGAACGCCATCGACGGGACGCGCCGCAGCAGGTAGGCCTCCACGCCAGGCCCGTCGGCGCGGTCGCGCAGGAGCACCACGGTCGCGGCGGCCCGGGGCTGAACCGGGGTGTGCCCGCCCGCGGCGGCCGCGCGCGCCCGCGCGACGAGCGAGTCGGGCAGGAGGTGCGCCGAGTCGCTCATGACGGAATCGTACGGCGCCTCCGCGAGGGGACCCTCGCCTCACACGACGCGACTGATCAGTCGGGTGATGACGGGGGACGTCAGCCGACCTCGACGATCAGCTCGACCTCCACGGGGGCGTCCAGCGGCAGCACGGCGACCCCGACGGCCGACCGGGCATGCGCCGCGGCGTCCCCGAAGACGTGGCCGAGCAGTTCGCTCGCGCCGTCCACGACGCGCGGCTGGCCGGTGAAGTCGGGCGCGGAGGCGACGAAGCCCACGACCTTGACCACGCGGCGGACCGCGGACAGGCCACCGGCCACCGCGGCGACGGCGGCCAGCCCGTTCACCGCGCAGACGCCCGCCAGCTCGCGCGCCCGCTCCGCCGAAACCTGCGCGCCGACCTTGCCGGTGGCGGGCAGGGCGCCGTCGACGAGCGGGAGCTGCCCGCTGGTGTAGACGAGGGAGCCGGTGCGGACCGCGGGCACGTAGGCGGCGACCGGTGCGGGAACCGGCGGCAGCGTGAGGCCGCGCTCGGCCAGCCGCTGCTCCGGGGTGCTCACCCGTTCCCCCGCCCCTTCTCCCGCTTGAGGTAGGCGACGAGCTGCTCCCCGCTCGGGCCCGGCACCACGGACACCAGCTCCCACCCGTCCTCGCCCCAGGTGTCCAGGATCTGCTTGGTCGCGTGGACCAGCAGCGGGACGGTCGCGTACTCCCACTTCGGCATGGCCGCAGCCTAGAGACGCGCTCGCGGCGGCCGGCGCGTCCGCCCGGTGCGGCGCGGATACCCTCGTTGCCCGTGAGCAGCGACTGGCGCGGGGTGCGCCTGCACGTGGTGACCGGCAAGGGCGGCACCGGCAAGACGACGGTCGCCGCCGCGCTGGCGCTCGCGCTGGCCGCGAGTGGCCGGCGGGCCCTGCTGGTGGAGGTCGAGGGCCGCCAGGGCATCGCGCAGCTGTTCGACTGCCCGCCGCTGCCCTACGAGGAGCGGAAGATCGCGCTCGCGCCCGGCGGCGGCGACCTCTACGCGCTGGCGATCGACCCGGAGTCCGCCCTCCTCGAATACCTCGAGATGTTCTACAACCTGCGCCGCGCCGGCGGCGTGTTGAAGCGGCTCGGGGCCATCGACTTCGCGACGACGATCGCGCCGGGGATGCGCGACGTGCTGCTCACCGGGAAGTGCGTCGAGGCGGTGAAGCGGACCGGACCCGACGGTCGGCCCGTGTACGACGCGGTGGTCCTCGACGCGCCGCCGACCGGGCGGATCGCCCACTTCCTGAACGTGAACAGCGAGGTCGCCGGGCTGGCCCGGGTAGGACCGATCAAGGGTCAGGCGGAGAGCGTGATGCGCGTGATCCGCTCCCCCGCCACCGCCGTGCACATCGTCACGGTGCTCGAGGAGATGCCGGTGCAGGAGACGATCGACGGGGCCGGCGAGCTCGCCGCGGTGCACCTGCCCGTCGGCGCAGTCATCGTGAACATGATGCGCGAGCCGCAGCTCCCGCCGGACGCGCTCGCCGCGGCCGCTGCGGGTCGGCTCGACCCCGCGGAGGTCGCGCGCGGCCTGAAGGCGGCCGGGCTCGACGCGCCGGACGCGGTGGTGTCCGGGCTGCTCGCCGAGGCCGCGGAGCACGCCGAGCGGGTGGCCCTCGAGGACGAGGGCCGGGAGCGGCTCGGCCTGCTCGGCCGCCCGACATACGAGCTCCCGCTGCTCACCGACGCCGGCAGTGACACGGTCGACCTGTCCGGGCTCTACCGGCTCGCCGGGCAGCTGCGCCAGCAGGGGGCGGCGTGACCGCGGAGACGAGGACGACGCCGCCGCTCCTCGACGTGGACGCCCTGCTCGACGACCCGGCGACCCGGATCGTCGTGTGCTGCGGCTCCGGCGGGGTGGGCAAGACGACCACCGCGGCGGCGCTCGCGCTGCGCGCCGCGGAGCGCGGGCGGTGCGCGGTCGTGCTCACCATCGATCCCGCCCGCCGCCTGGCCCAGTCCATGGGGTTGACCGAGCTGGACAACACCCCGCGCCGGGTCGCCTCGATCGACGAGGCCGCGGGCGGGCAGCTGCACGCGATGATGTTGGACATGAAGCGGACCTTCGACGAGATCGTCGAGGCGCACGCGGACCCGGTCCGCGCCCAGCAGATCCTCGCCAACCCGTTCTACCAGTCGCTGTCGTCCAGCTTCGCGGGAACGCAGGAGTACATGGCGATGGAGAAGCTCGGGCAGCTGCGGCGCACGGGGGACTGGGAGCTCATCGTCGTCGACACGCCACCGTCGCGGTCGGCGCTGGACTTCCTCGACGCCCCGAAGCGGCTCGGGACGTTCCTCGACGGGCGCCTGATCCGGCTGCTGCTCGCTCCCGCCCGCGCCGGCGGCAAGGCCTACCTGAAGCTGATCTCCGTCAGCGTCGGGGTGTTCACGAACATCCTCGTGAAGATCATCGGTGCGCAGCTGCTCAAGGACGTCCAGACATTCGTCGCGGCCCTCGAGTCGATGTTCGGCGGGTTCCGCGAGCGGGCCGAGGGGACCTACCGGCTGCTGCAGGCCCCCGGGACCGCGTTCGTGGTCGTCGCCACGCCGGAGCGCGACGCGCTGCGCGAGGCGGCGTACTTCGTCGAGCGGCTTGCCGAAGAGGCGATGCCGCTGGCCGGCCTCGTGCTCAACCGGGTCCACCGCGCCCGCGCGGACGAGCTGTCCGCCGAGCGTGCTCTCGCCGCGGCCGAGGCGCTCGCGGAGCACGGCGAGCACCCGCTCACCGCGGCGCTGCTGCGCCTGCACGCGGAGCGCCGGCACCTGGCGGCGAAGGAGCAGCGGCTGCGCTCCCGGTTCACCGGCGCTCACCCCCACGTGCCGCTGGTCGAGGTTCCCGCGTTCGCGGGCGACGTGCACGACCTGGACGGGTTGCGGGACATCGGGGAGCAGCTGGCGGGGGCCGCGGGACCGCCGGCGGCGCGCGCGACGGCTTAGCGCGGGAACTCCCGGGGGCCGTGGGGCCCGGCCGGGCCCGGGGAACCGCGACGCCGCCGGGGGTCCCGCCCCCTCCGCGGGACACCCGGCGCCGTCGTCTGGATGCCGCGTCGGGGACGCGGCATCGGGTCAGCCGGCCGCGCGCAGCGGCCGCTCCGCTGTGCCTGACTTCGCCCACTCGGCCTGGCCCGACTTCGCCCACTCGGCCTGCGCCGCCTCGAGCAGCCGCCGCCACGACGAGACGTTGGGGCGCCGGCGCAGCAGCGCCCTCCGCTCCCGTTCGGTCATCCCGCCCCACACCCCGAACTCGACCCGGTTGTCGAGCGCGTCGGCGAGGCATTCCGTGCGCACCGTGCACCCGCGGCAGACCTGCTTGGCGCGGTTCTGCTCCGCCCCCTGGACGAACAGCGCGTCGGGGTCGGAGGCTCGACAGGCACCCCGAGTGCTCCAGTCGGTGGTCCAGGCCATGCCGGCGTCCTTCCCGGGAGGCTGCCTCCAACGCCCGATATCACTCGGGTTGCACGGCGGTTGCACGTCGCGTAACGCAAGGTACGGAATCGGGAGGTTCCGACCACAGTCCCCGATGGACTCATTCTCCAATGGCCCGCACGGGCCACCCCGAACAGACCAATGTCCCTTTGTCCGGCGAGCCGAGCGAAACCTCTCGTCACCGAGGTGTTCGGCGGTTCGTACGCTGACCCCGTGCGCCACGCCCGGACGCCCCGCGAGCGGCTCTGGATGCTCCTCGCAGGGGGCACCATGGCCGGGGTCCTCGTCGCCGGCCTCGCGCTCCCGGTCGTCGGTGGCGTGGGCCTCGTCGCCCGGGCCGGTGCCCAGGCGTTCCAGAACATCGACCCCACGCGGTTCGCCACCCCGCCGCTGCCGCAGCGGTCGAGGCTGCTCGCGGCCGACGGTTCCCTGATCGCGCAGTTCTACGACGAGAACCGGGTCGTCGTGCCGCTGCGGCAGATCTCCCCCGCCCTCCGTGCGGCGGTGGTCTCCATCGAGGACGCGCGCTTCTACGAGCACTCCGGCGTCGACGTCAAGGGCACCGCGCGGGCGCTGGTGACGAACAGCCGCGCCGGCGAGGTGCGGCAGGGCGGATCGACGCTCACCCAGCAGTACGTCAAGAACATCCTGGTGGAGACCGCGACCACGCCGGAGGCGCGGCAGGCCGCCCGGGAGCGGAGCCTGTCGCGCAAGGTGCGAGAGGTGCGCTACGCGTCGTGGCTCGAGCAGCACCGCACCAAGGACCAGATCCTCGAGGGGTACCTGTCGATCGCCTACTTCGGGGGCGGTGCCTACGGCGCGGAGGCGGCGGCCCGGCACTACTTCAACAAGCCGGCGGCCAGGCTGACCCTGCCGGAGGCCGCGCTGCTCGCCGGGGTCGTGCGCAGCCCCGGCAGCTACGACCCGGTCCACCGCCCGCGAGCAGCGATCGCGCGGCGCAACGTCGTGCTCGCGCGGATGGCCGAACTCGGCCACATCACCCCCGCGGAGGCGCAGCGCGCGGCCGGCGCCCCCCTCCGCCTCACGATCACACCCGAGCGCAACGGGTGCGCCACCGCCGCCGCGCCGTTCTTCTGCGAGTACGTCGTCGATCACATCGCAAACAACCCGGCGTACGGCGCGACGAGGGAGCAGCGGGTCCGGCTGCTGCTGCGGGGCGGGCTCACCGTGCGGACGACGCTGGACTGGAAGGTGCAGCGGGCCGCGCAGAACGCGGTCGACGGGTACGTCGGCCCCGGGACCGACTACGGTGCCGCGATCGCGATCGTCGAACCCGGCACCGGGGCGGTGAAGGCGATCGCGCAGAACCACCCGTGGGGCGACAAGCCGGGGCAGACCACGCTCAACTACGCGACCGACCAATCGCACGGCGGCAGCCACGGGTTCCAGGCGGGCTCCACGTTCAAGATCTTCACTCTGGCCGCGGCCCTGCGCGCCGGGATCCCGGTCGACCTGACCATCTACTCGCCGAACGCCGCGTCGTTCACCGGGTTCCACGACTGCGCGACCGGGGCGGCATTCCCGCCGTACCCGGTCGCCAACGCCGACGTGCGGGAGTCGGGCAGCTTCGACCTGCGGCGGGGGACGTGGGACTCCGTCAACACCTTCTTCGTCCAGCTCGAGCAGCGCACCGGAGTGTGCGCACCGGCGGAGCTCGCCGAGGCCATGGGTGTGCGCAAGGCGACCGGGCAGCCGCTGGACCGCGTCCCGTCGTTCACGCTCGGCACCGCGGAGGTGACGCCGCTCGCGATGGCCGGCGCCTACGCCACCTTCGCCGCGTCCGGGTCGTTCTGCCCGCCCGTCCCCGTGACGAGCGTGGTCGACGGAACCGGCCGCCCCCTCGCGCTTCCCCCCACGCCGTGCCGGCAGGTGCTCGAACCGGGGGTGGCGAACACCGTCGGCTCGATCCTGCAAGGCGTGATCGACGGACCCGACGGAAGCCGCACCGGCCGGGCGGCCTCGATCGGCCGCCCGGCGGCCGGCAAGACCGGAACCGTGCAGGACTACGCCGGTGCCTGGTTCGCCGGCTACACCCCGCAGCTGGCCGGCGCGGTGTGGGTCGGGCACCCGAAGGGAGGCGTCCGCTACCCGCTGCGCGGCGTGCGGCTGGGCGGCACCTACTACTCGCGCGTGTACGGCGGGACGTTGCCCGCGCCCATCTGGGCCTCCGCCATGCGCGGCGCGCTCGAGGGCACCCCGGTCAAGGACCTGCCGCCGGCGGACACCCGGGTGGTCAGCGGCAACGAGACGGTCGTCCCCGACGTGCGGGGACTGGCTCCCGACGCCGCCCGGGCCACGCTCGAACGCGCGGGACTGGCCGGCGGCGTGGGGTGGTCGGTCGCGTCCCGCCTCCCCCGCGGGCTCGTCGCGCGCACCTCCCCCCGCGCCGGCGCCCAGGTCCCCGCCGGGACACGGGTCGCCATCCTGGTCAGCACCGGCGTCCCCCCGGCACCGCTTCCGCCCCCGGCACAGTCCCCCGCAACGGCACCGACCGCGTCAGGCGAGACACCGTCGGCGACCACGACTGACTCGCGGCATACGGAATCGAAGAAGTCCAAGAAGTCGAAGAAAGCCAAGAAATCCAAGAAGTCGAAGAAGAAGTCGAAGAAGTCCACGACGCCGAGCCCGACACCGTAGGCGCGAAACGGGCCGGGAAACGCCGAAGGGTTGGCACGACGACCCCGACCGGCGGTCACGACGCGGCGAGCTGCCGGCGCACCTCCGCGGCGAGCCGCGCACCGTCCGCCCGGCCGCCAACCCGTGGCCGCACGACCTTCATCACGGCGCCGAGCACCGCGGGACCCGAGGCACCGGTCTCCCCGATCGCGCGAGTGACCAGGGCCGCCAGCTCCTCGTCCGACATCTGCTCGGGGAGGTACTCCGCGAGCACCGCCTCCTCCGCGCGCTCCCGCTCGGCCAGCTCCGGCCGGCCACCGGCCGCGAACGCCTGCGCGGCCTCGCGCCGCCGCTTCGCCTCCCGCGCCACGACGGTCCGCGCGTCGTCGTCGGACAGCTCCCGCGCGACGGCGCCGGCCACCTCCTCAGTGGTGATCGCCGCGAGCACGAGCCGGAGCGTCGCGACGCGCACCTCGTCCCGCGCCTTGATCGCCGCAGTGAGGTCGTCGTGCAGCAAGTCCTTCAGGGTGCGGTCCTTTAGCGTGCCCATGGTGTTCACGATACGTGGCGGTCGGGCACGATGGGCCCATGCGACGATCGCCGCGCCCAGCCACGAGACCCGCCGTCACCGGCCTCGCCGCCGCCGGCCTGGCGGGCCTGGCCGGGGTCGCCTACGCGGGCGGGTACGAGGTGCGCTCGTTCCGGCTGCGGCGCACCGCGGTCCCGGTGCTGCCCCCCGGCACGCCCGCGGTGCGGCTGCTCCACCTCTCCGACGCGCACCTGGTGCCCCGGCAACGGCGCAAGCTCGCGTTCCTGCGGCGGCTGGCCGCGCTCGAGCCCGACCTCGTCGTCAGCACCGGGGACGCGATCGCGGCGCACGCGGTGCCGGTGCTGCTCGACACGCTCGGCCCCCTGCTCGAGCGGCCCGGCGCGTTCGTGCTCGGCAGCAACGACTACTTCGCACCCCGGCTGAAGAACCCCGCCCGCTACCTGCTCCCGGACCGGGGGCGACGGCGGCACGGTCCGCCGCTGCCGTGGCCCGAGCTGCGGGACGGGCTGGCCGCCGGCGGGTGGCTCGATCTCACCAACGCGCGGGGGCGGCTCAAGGTCGGCGAGCTGGACGTCGAGGTCGCCGGCGTCGACGACCCGCACCTGTTCCGCGACCGGTACGACCGCGTGGCCGGCGCCGTGGACCCCGCCGCGGACCTGCACATCGGGGTGACGCACTCGCCGGAGCCACGGGTGCTCGACCGGATGGCGGCCGACGGCTTCCGGCTGCTGCTGGCCGGCCACACGCACGGGGGGCAGCTGTGCCTGCCCGGCTACGGCACGATCGTCACGAACTGCGGGCTGGACCGGCACCGCGCGCGAGGCCTGTCCCGCTACGGGCCGGCGTGGCTGCACGTGTCGGCGGGCATCGGCACCTCGCCGTACGCCCCGCTGCGCTTCGCCTGCCCCCCCGAGGCGACCCTCCTGACGCTCCTCCCGGTCGGGTAGGCTGGTCGCGCAGTTCGGGATGTAGCGCAGCTTGGAAGCGCGCCGCGTTCGGGTCGCGGAGGTCGTGGGTTCAAATCCCGCCATCCCGACTTCTCGCACGGAGTCTGCCTCTGTCCCTAGCGGACTAGGTGTTCTGTCTTGTGTCGGTCGGCTCCGCGCCCCGCGTCGCGCCCGACGGAGCAGTTCACTCGCTGCCGTCGACACGCGGGTCACAGCGAGGCGAACGGAAAGATCGGCGGTTGCCTGACGGGCCGACCCGAGCCGGCTGCAGCCAAGTGGGCCCCTCCGACGTGTCACATCTGCGACACTTTGAGTCTGGGCCGCTGGGGCAACGGTGACGTCGAGGTCATCCTCGAGAGCGGGGGTGAGGTTCCGTACACCCTTGGCCTCATTCGCCAGGCGCTTGATCGTCAGTTGAGCGACAACTCGCTGCCGGCGGCGTAGACGCTTCAGGCGCCACGGGACCTCAGCGCGGGAAGTCGTCCCCGGCGACGTAGAACACGCCCTTGCCGACCGCCCGCTGCGACCCCACCGTGATCACCCCGTCCCCCCGCAGGTCGGTGAGCACCCGGCTGGCCTGCATCTGGGTCAGCCCGCACAGCTCGATGAGGTCGGCGGCGCGCACCTGCCCCTGCTCGCGGAGCAGGTCGACGACGACCGGCTTGGCGTCGCGGGGCGCGTCGACGAGGTAGGGCAGCCGGGCGCGCAGCCGCGCGCGGATCTGGTCCGAGAAGCGGTACGCCGGGGATCCCCCGGAGCGGGTGGCGACGAGGAGCGGGGCGTCGCCGGGCAACCGTTCGGCCGCCGCGCGGCGCAGCGCGTCGGCCGCCTCCAGCCGCGACTTCTGCAGCACGGGGGCGAGCCGCTCCGTGGTGACCCGCGGCGCGTCGAGCAGGTGGTGCACGATCAGCGCGATGTCGACGTCCTCCCGGGCCTCGGGCGAGAGGGCGGCGGTGAGGTCGCGCACCGGCTCCACCGGGTCGCCGCCCACCAGCACGCAGCGGACCGCGTCGTGGACCTCCGACAGGTCCGGCGGCGGGTGCCCGACGAGGATCATCTCCCGGTACATGCGGTCGACCCCGATCGCCTCCCGCTCGGCCAGCCGCAGGCTGCGCAGCACGTCCGCGAGGTGGCGGTTGCGCGGCCGGGATGTCGTGGTGAGCACGTTCTCGGCGCTCACCCCCTCCGGGAACCCGCCGGGTGAGATCACGACGAGCTGGTCGCCGGTGTGCTCGACGGTCACCGGCCCGGCGCGCTGCCAGTCGCGGTGCATGATCGCGTTGACCACCGCCTCGCGCGCGGCAGCGGCCGGGATCGTCTCCGCCTGTCCGCGGGCACCGTGGCGCACCGCGGTCGGGCGGGTGTTCTCGGTGCCGAACACCGTCTCCACGGTGTGGAACTCGACGAGCAGCGGCTGCCCGGGCGCGTCGATCCGCCGGCGCGCCTCCCCGCCGGGCCGTGCCCGGCGCCGGTAGTCGAGCCGGGCGGGCGCGGTTGGTTCGGCGACGAACAGCAGCGCTCCGGCACGGGTCAGCCGGCCGGCGGTGTCGAGCACGCCGAGGGCCCGGAGCAGCTCCGGGTCGGGCCGCGCGGCCAGCGCCGCCCGACCCGGCTCGCCGGTCGCGCGCAGCAGCAGCCGGGCCACGTTCACGGCGGCGGGGTCCACGCAGCGGACGTCGTACGACGTCGGCTCTGCCGACCAGTCGACCCACCGCTCGGTGAACCGGGCGTGGTCGGCGGCGCTCATGTCGACGCACGCCCGGCCGACGCGGTGGGTGTAGCGGCCGGCGACCCGGTGGGCGGTGAGCGCCTGCGGGACCAGGAGGACGAGCAGCCGGGTGCCACTGGGTTCGTCCACGACCGCCTGCACCTCGCACGTGAGCGCCGGGTCCGCGAGCTCCCACACGCGGTGCCGCACCCACGCCTCGTCGAGTCGAGTGCCGACGAACGCCTCCGGTCCCCCCTGGTGCGGCCGCAGCCCGACGATGACGGCGCCGCCGGCCCGGTTGGCGAGGCAGGCGGCGGTATCGGCGAGCGCGCGGGCGGTCGGGTCGTGCTGCGCGTCCCCCGCCAGCCGGACCCCCGCCCGGTCCCGCCGGGACCGGTCCTCGACACAGGCCAGCGTCTCGGACTCCACCTCTTCGGGCGTCTCGCCGGTGCGCACGCGGGCGAGCGCCTCCCGAACCGCCTCGCCGCGCCGGTCGTGGAACACGCCGAGCCTCTCCTCCCGCGATGTCTCCTCCCGCGACCGGCCGTGAAGTAGCCACCACCCTCTCGCGGCGAACCCGACCGGTAGTTCGCGGATAGTTCGCGGGCCCGAACTATACGAGGAGGGCCCGCGAGTGCGGGCGACCGAGAGTTCGTCGGCGTGTCGGGAGGCGCGCACAGGGTGCCGCGCGGCGTTGCTGGTCCGGCGGAGGGGTACACGGACGGTGACCGCCGTGTCGTCGCCGCGGCACCCGCCCTGCACGCCCCCGCCCCGCCCGCCGAGGATGGACGCATGACGTCGACCCCTGACCCGGTCACCGAACGCTGGCAGGCCCGCTTCCGCGCCGCGCGGGTATCCCTGCCGACGTGGGCCCGCCAGGCGCCGCACCGCTGCGTGTTCGTCGGCAACGCGAGCGGGACGTGGGAGGTCTACGCCTGGGACCGCACGACGGGACGGACACGGCAAGTGACCGAGCGCCCGCACGGCACCGCCAGCGGCGCCGTCGACCCGAGCGGGCGGCACGTCTGGTGGTTCGCCGACACCGAGGGGGACGAGTTCGGGGTGTGGATGCGCCAGCTCTTCGACGGCGGCCCGGACGAGGAAGCGGTGCCGGGCCTGCGGCCGGCCTACCCGGGCGGGCTCGCGCTCGGCGACCACGGGCTGGTCGCGGTCGGCGGGTCGACCGAGGACGAGACGTCGATCCATCTCGCGCGCCCGGATGAACCACCGGCCGTGCTCTACAGGCACCGGGAAGACGCGAGCGTGGTCGACGTGTCCGCCGACGAGACGCTGGTCGCGATCGAGCACAGCGAGCACGGCGACTCGCGGCACCCGGCGCTGCGGGTGCTGCGCCCGGACGCCACGGTGGCGGGCGAGCTGTGGGACGGGCCCGGTCTGGGACTGTCGGGGGTCGGTTTCGCGCCCGCGGCGGGCGACACGCGACTGCTCGCGCTGCACGAGCGGCACGGGCGGCCCGAGCCGCTGCTGTGGGACGTCGCGTCCGGCGTCGTCACGGAGGTCGACACGGGGCTGCCCGGCGAGGTCGGCGCGAGCTGGTTCCCCGACGCGCGGGCGCTGCTCGTCACCCACGACCACGAGGCGCGCACCCAGCTCTACCGCTACGACCTCGCGTCGCGCACGCTGACCCGGCTGGACACCCCGCCCGGGGTCGTGACCGCCGCCACCGCGCGGCCCGACGGGACGGTCGAGTACGCGTGGTCGTCGGCCGCGACCCCGCCGCAGGTCCGGTCGACGGCCGGCGGGACGCTGCTGCGCCCGCCCGGCGAGCCGGCTCCGGCGAGCGTGCCGGTCGAGGACGCCTGGGTCGACGGCCCGGGCGGGCGCATCCACGCGCTGGTGTCCCGACCCGACGGCGCCGCGCCGGCGGGCTCCGCTCATCGGGCGCATCCGACGGTGTTCCTCGTGCACGGCGGGCCAACGCACCACGACGCCGACGCGTTCGCCGCGGACGTCGCCGCCTGGGTCGACACGGGGTTCGCGGTCGTGCGCGTCAACTACCGTGGCTCCACCGGCTACGGGCGGCGCTGGCGCGACGCGATCGAACACCGGGTCGGGCTCACCGAGCTCGAGGACCTGATCGCCGTGCGCGACTGGGCGGTGACGAGCGGCTTGGCGGACCCGGCCCGGCTCGCGCTGACCGGCGCGTCCTGGGGCGGCTACCTCACGCTGCTCGGCCTCGGCGTCGCGCCCGACCGGTGGACGCTCGGGATCGCGGCGGTTCCGGTCGCCGACTACGTCGCGGCGTACGAGGACGAGATGGAGCCGCTGCGGGCCTTCGACCGCTCGCTGTTCGGCGGCTCACCGGGCGAGGTGCCCGAGCGCTACTCCGCGGCCAGCCCGATCACCTACGTCGACCGGGTCCGGGCTCCGCTGCTGGTGCTGGCCGGGGAGAACGACCCGCGTTGCCCGATCCGGCAGATCGAGAACTACCTCGCGCGGTTGCGGGAACGCGGCACGCCGCACGAGGTCTACCGGTACGACGCCGGGCACGGGTCGCTGGTCGTCGAGGAGCGGATCCGCCAGATGGCGGCGGAGCTGGACTTCGCCCGCCGCCACCTGGCGGCAACGCTCAGCTGAGCTCGGCGGCGAGGAGCTCGGCGATCTGCGCGGTGTTCAGCGCGGCGCCCTTGCGCAGGTTGTCCCCGACGAGGAACAGGTCGAGAGCCCGCGGGTCGTCGAGTGCCTGACGCAGCCGCCCCACCCACGTGGGGTCGGTGCCGACCACGTCGACCGGTGTCGGGAACTCGCCGGCGGTGGGATCGTCGAACACCACGACCCCCGGCGCGTCCCGCAGCGTCTCCCGCGCCTGCTCGACGGGCGTCTCCCGCTCGAACACGGCGTGGACGGCGAGCGAGTGACCGGTCACCACCGGGACGCGCACGCAGGTCGCGGAGACCCGCAGCCGCGGCAGCTCGAGGATCTTCCGGGACTCGTTGCGAACCTTGATCTCCTCGCTCGACCACCCGTCCGACTTCAGCGAGCCGGCCCAGGGCACGACGTTGAGCGCCAGCGGAGCGGGAAACGGCCCGAGGTCCTCGCCCAGGACCTTGCGGACGTCACCGGGCCGGCTGCCCACGTCGCGGGCCCCCGCCACCTTGGCGATCTGCGCGTGCAGCGTGTCGATCCCGGCCTGCCCGGCCCCGGACGCGGCCTGGTACGACGCGACGACGAGCTGTTCGAGGCCGAACTCGGCGTGCAGCGCGCCGATGGCTACGATCATCGACAGCGTCGTGCAGTTCGGGTTCGCGACGATCCCCCGCGGCCGGGAACGCACGGCGTGCGGGTTGACCTCCGGCACGACGAGCGGCACGTCGGGCTCCATCCGGAACGCGCCCGAGTTGTCCACCACCACCGCGCCGCGCGCGGCGGCGACCGGCGCCCACGCCGCCGACACCTCGTCCGGGACGTCGAACATCGCGACGTCGACCCCGTCGAAGACCTCGGGGGCGAGCGCGATCACCTCGAGCTCCTCGCCGCGCGCGGTCAGCCGACGCCCGGCGGAGCGGGGCGAGGCGACGAGCCTGATCTCCCCCCAGACATCTTCGCGGGTCGAGAGCAGCTCGAGCATGACGCCACCGACGGCGCCGGTGGCGCCGACAACCGCAAGCGTGGGCCTCATCGCCCGGTCCCCCCGTAGACGGTCACGATCTCGTCCGTGCTGTCGAGGTCGAACGCCTCGTGCACCGCGGAGACGGCCGCGGGCACGTCGACGTCGCGGCAGACCACGGAGATGCGGATCTCGGACGTGGAGATGATCTCCACGTTCACCCCTGCGTCGGCCAACGCCCCGAAGAACGTCGCGGACACGCCGGGGTGCGAGCGCATCCCCGCCCCGATGAGGGACACCTTGCCGATCTGGTCGTCGTACAGCAGCGTCTCGAACCCCACCGAGTCCTGGATCTTCTCGAGCGCGGTGAGCGCCGCGGGCCCGTCGGCCTTCGGGAGCGTGAACGAGATGTCGGTGCGGGCGCTCGCCGCGGCCGACACGTTCTGCACGATCATGTCGATGTTGATGGCCGCGTCGGCGAGCGCGCGGAAGATCGCCGCGGCCTCGCCCGGCTTGTCGGGAACGCCGACCACGGTGACCTTCGCCTCGCTGCGGTCCTGCGCGACGCCGGAAATGATTGCTTGTTCCACCTGCTCCTCCTGGGCGACCTGGCTGATCCAGGTGCCGGTCCGCTGCGAGAACGACGAACGCACGTGGATCGGGATCGCGTGACGCCGCGCGTACTCCACGCACCGGGGCATGAGCACCTTCGCGCCGCACGCCGCCATCTCCAGCATCTCCTCGTAGGAGATCCGCTCGATGCGCCGAGCCGTGGGGACGAGCCGCGGGTCCGCGGTGAACACCCCGTCCACGTCGGTGTAGATCTCGCACACGTCGGCGTGCAGGGCGGCGGCGAGCGCGACCGCGGTGGTGTCCGACCCCCCGCGGCCGAGCGTGGTGATGTCCTTGGTGTCCTGGCTGACGCCCTGGAAGCCCGCGACGATCGCGACGGCGCCGGCGTCGACCGCCTCCCGGATGCGCCCAGGGGTGACGTCGATGATCCGTGCGCGCCCGTGCACGGAGTCCGTGATCACTCCGGCCTGCGACCCGGTGAACGAGCGCGCCTCGCACCCCAGGTTCCCGATTGCCATGGCGAGCAGCGCCATCGAGATCCGCTCACCCGCGGTGAGCAGCATGTCGAGCTCGCGCGGCGGGGGCAGCGGGCTGACCTGGCGGGCCAGGTCGAGCATCTCGTCGGTGGTGTCCCCCATTGCGGACACCACGACCGCCACGTCGTGCCCGGCCTTCTTCGTGGCGACGATGCGCTGGGCGACGCGCTTGACGCATTCGGCGTCAGCCACGGAGGAGCCGCCGTACTTCTGCACGACCAGGCCCACGGCACATTCCTGTCGCAAGAACGTCGAACCGGACACGGGCGACGCGAGTCTATCGGCGTCGGCTCCCCGCTGCGGCCGCTCGGCGTCGATCAGCCCAACGACCGGATCATCCGGCTCGCCGCCTGCGCGAGCTGGGCCTCCACGTCCTCGTCCGCGACGTCGAGCCGCACGTGTGCCACCACCGCGTGCAGCGCGCGCAGCGCGGCGCCGGCGTGGTTGCCCCAGTGGGACAGGTACGAGAACTGCCACCACCACAGCGCCTCGAGCGGGCGCCCGGCGTCGTAGTGGCGCAGGCCGTGGGCCAGG
Organism: Mycobacteriales bacterium; assembly: GCA_035310665.1. Taxonomy (GTDB): domain Bacteria; phylum Actinomycetota; class Actinomycetes; order DATGDX01; family DATGDX01; genus DATGDX01. The sequence goes on from DATGDX010000099.1 coordinate 20,540, forward strand.
TCCATGGCGACGTCGACGATGTCGTCGGACAGCCGGTAG
>DATGDX010000100.1:0-1717 GCA_035310665.1 Mycobacteriales bacterium
CGGGTGAGCGCGGCCCGGGCCAGCCGCTCCTCGTCGCTCACCGTCGCGCCACCCCCGTCCGCAGGTACAGCGCGTCCAGGACGTCGTCTCGGATGGGGTGCGGGCGCCCGGACAGATCGGCCAGCGTCCAGGCGACCCGCACCACCGACGCCAGGCCGCGCGCCGTCAACCGCCCCTGCCGCAACGGCGCATCCAGCGGGCCGAGCACCGCGCGCGGCAGCGGCCACCGCCTGCGGAGCTCGGCGGCGGGCACGCTCGCGTTCGTCCGCCACGGGGTGCCGGCGAGCCGGTGTGCGGTCCGCGCCCGCGCGAGCGTGACCCGCGCGGCCCACCGCCGCGCTCGGCTCACCCTGCGCCGTGTCCGCCAGCAGCTCCGCCCGAGACACCGGGGTCATCTCGACCCGGATGTCGACCCGATCCAGCAGCGGTCCGGACAGCCGCCCCAGGTAACGCCGCCGGCTGATCGACGAGCAGCCGCAGTCGCTGGCCTCGCCGCTGGTCGGCGCGCACGGGCACGGGTTGGCTGCGAGCACGAGCTGGAAGCGGGCGGGGAACCGCGCCGTCCCCCCGCTGCGCGCGATCACCGCCTCGCCGGACTCCAGCGGTTGGCGCAGGGCGTCGAGCGCGGCCCGCCCGAACTCGGGTGCCTCGTCGAGGAACAGCACGCCGTGATGGGCGAGACTGGCCGCCCCGGGACGGGCCAGCCCGCTCCCGCCGCCGATCAGGGATTGGATCGAGGCGCTGTGGTGCGGGTCGCAGAACGGCGGCCAGGTCACCAGCGGGCAGTCCGCCGGGAGGGTGCCCGCGACCGAGTGGACCGCGGTCACTTCGAGCGCCTCACCCTCGCCCAGCGGGGGCAACACGCCGGGCAGCCGGGCCGCGAGCATGCTCTTGCCCGCGCCGGGCGGGCCGACGAGGAACACGTGGTGGGCACCCGCCGCGGCGACCTCGATGGCCCGGCGCCCCGCCGGTTGCCCGAGCACGTCGGCGAGGTCCGGGCAGGCCGGGCGCGCCGGGGTGGCGGCCGGGCCCGGGGGAGCCGGCGGCGGCGCCTGCCCGCGCAGGACCCGCAGCAGCGGCGCCAGCCCCGCGGCCGGCACCACCCGCAGCCCCGGGACGAGGGCGGCCTCGGCCGCGTTGGCCGCGGGAACGACGACGCCGGCGAACCCCGCGCGGGCGGCGGTCAGCGCGGCCGGCAGGACCCCGCGGACCGGGCGCACGGTCCCGTCGAGGCCCAGTTCGCCGAGCAGGACGAGGCGGCGCAGCGCGTCCGCGGGCACCTGCCCGGCCGCGGCGAGCACCGCCACGGCCATCGCGAGGTCGAACGCGCTGCCCCGCTTGGGGAGCGCGGCCGGCGACAGTCCCAACGTCAGCCGCCGCCCCGGCCATGTCTCGCCGCTGTTCACGATCGCGGCGCGCATCCGGTCGCGGGCCTCGGTGACCGCCGCGTCGGGCAGCCCGACGAGGCTGCACCCGGGCAGGCCCGGGCCGAGATCGGCCTCGACCTGCACCGGGTGGCCCTCCACGCCGAGCAGGGCCACCGCGTACGTCGTCGCGACGGGCATCAGAACGCCGCGACCAGGTGTTCGACGTGCACGCCCTGCGTCCGGTCGCGGTGAACGGCGAGCACGTCGAAGCGCACCTCGCGGGCGCGGTGGTCCGGGTGGGTGCGCAGCCACTCGGCGGCGAGCCGGCGCAGCCGGCTCGCCTTCTCCGC
>DATGDX010000101.1:0-2409 GCA_035310665.1 Mycobacteriales bacterium
ACGTACGCCACTCACCGAACCCGGCGGGGTCGAAGACGGGCGCGATCCCTCGCGCGGTCGCGGCGTACAGGCTCTCCGTCACCGGCACGTGCCCGAACCGGCCCTGCCCGGTCGCGGGAATCGCCTGCAGCAGCCATACCAAGCAGACCGTCGCGACGATGATCCCGCTCGCCGTACGGAGGAACCCCCTGACCCGCACCCAGGTGGCCACGGCGGTCAGCCGGAGGGTGGGGCCCTGGTACGGGGGCAGGTCGAGCACGAGCGGTTCGCGCCCCACGGCGCGCCACAGCGTCGAGCGCAGCAACAGGCTGACGAGCACGACGAGGGCCACCGACACGACGTACATACAGAACACGACGGTGCCCGCGCGGCGCGGAAAGAACGTCGAGGCGACGAGGACGTAGACGGTCAACCGGGCGCTGCACGACGTGAAGGGCACGAGCAACGCGGTCAGGATTCGGTGCCGTGCGTTCGGGAGCACGCGGGTCGCGGCGATGGCCGGGACGTTGCAGCCGAACCCGACGACGAGAGGCAGAAAGGCGCGCCCGGGCAGCCCGATCGAGCGCATCAACCGGTCGGTGACCACCGCGGCGCGCGCGAGGTAGCCGCTGTCCTCGAGCAGGGCCAGTTGCAGGAACATGAGCGCCATCAGCGGCAGGAACGTCAGCAGCATCCCGACGCCGGCCACCAAGCCGTTCAGGACGAACCCGTGGACCGGGGTGTGGGCGAGGCCGGCGGCGTCGAGCACCGCGCCGGCCGCGGAGCGGACGGGGCCCGCGAAAAGCCGATCCAATGCGTCCTGCAGTGGCGCCGCCGCGGTGGTCGTCACCTCGAACACGGCCCACATCGCGGCGAGAAACACGAGCGGCCCGACGACGGGTGACGTCACCCAGCGATCGACGCGGTCCGACCGCGATCGGCGCGCCTCACGAACGCCCCCGACGGCGGCATCGACGGCCTCTCCTATCCACCGGTACCGCTCATCGGCCAGCTCGAGATCGTCCGCGTCGGGGATGCAGGAAACCGAGCGCGCGGGGGGGACGGTGCTCGCGAGGCAGTCCTGCACGGCCGCGGCAAGCGCCGCGGTGCCCCGCCGCCGACGGGGGTCGAGCAGCACGACGGGGACCCCCGTGACCGCGCTGAGCGCGTCGGCGTCGACGGACAAGCCACGGCGGGTCGCGACATCCCCCATCGTGACCGCGAGCACGACTCGCCGGGGGTGCTCGCGCAGCTGGGCGACCAGGTAGAGGCTGCGGGACAAGTGCGCCGCATCGACGGTGACGACGACGGCATCGGGATCACGCACCTCGTCCGCCCCCACGAGCAACGCCCGGGTGAGTTCCTCGTCCGGCGACACCGGGTCCAGGCTGTACGCGCCGGGCAGGTCCACCAACTCCACCTCGCCGGCGGGCAGCCGCCAGGCGCCGCGACCCACCGCCACGGTGGTCCCCGGCCAGTTGCCGACCCCGCCTCGCGCCCCGGTGAGGACGTTGAACAACGTGGACTTCCCCGCGTTCGGGGCTCCCGCCAGCGCCACCACCGCAGACCCGGCACGCGCCGGCCCGCGGCCGGACGACCCGGCGTGGCACGACGGCGCGGACGGCGAGGCGGAGGCGACGCCGGCGGCAACCCTCGTCACGTCGGGGTCCCGTCTGCGGTGCCCAGCGCACCGGGTCGCCGCTGCGTGACTGGCAGCGCCCGCAGCGTGGCGCCGTCGAGCGCGACGCGCGCGCCGTCCACCAGGACGACGCGACCACCGCCGGCCGTCCGATGCAGCACGACCACCTCGGTGCCCGGGCGGAGCCCGAGCTCGTAGAGGCGACGCGCGACCGCGCCCTGCAGCCGCGGGGCGGCGAGCGTCACGCCGACGTTGACGTCGACCGTCCCGAGCGTGTCGATGTCGACCACGGTCGCCGATGGTAGCGAAGTTTAGGTTAGGCTGTCCTTAGAACGTGTTTGAGATCGATCACGAAGCTTTCGCCGGCCCCCACGGGCGCCGCCCCGGCGCCGGGGCCAGCCGGCGGGCCATCAAGCCGATCATCGCCCACTTCACCATGCAGCGTGCTCGGGCAGCCGCTCGTAATTGTGCACCAGCCGTCGACACCGGCTGATCCACGACGGGGTGCGCTCCACCACCCAGCGGCGGGGCCGCACCTGGAACGTGCTGACCCTCCCGCTTGCGCACGATGTCGACGAGAACCTTGAGCACCTGTCGGGCGCAGGCGACGAGTCATGCGGCGTAGCCACCGTCGGTCCAGACCACCGCCACGCTCGACATCGCGAACCGCAGCCGGTCCAGCAACCGGGCGCCGCCGTCCCGGTCTTGCACCGTCGGCGGCCGCAGGGAGCACAAGAAGGGCCGAGCCTGGGACTGGGCGGTGTCGGCCCACGACCGCGCCGACGCGGCGA
>DATGDX010000102.1:0-9782 GCA_035310665.1 Mycobacteriales bacterium
ACGCGACGCGCAGGGTCGGTATCTTGCTCATGGCGGTCCCCTTCTGGTCGAGCTTCTTGGCGGTTGCCCGACACCTACCATCCGGCAGGCATCAGGCGGGGGACCGCCACTCAAGTCCTACAAGATCCGGGACAACCTCGGCTGTCGCACTCCAGGTTGACAGAGAGGGGTAGCCGATCAACACGTAGGCAGTGGTCGCCCGCGCCGGACTGTCCCCTGCCTCCTAGTTCGTACAGCCTGCGCGCCGATTTCGTCACCTACGCCCACCTCCGCCCAGCTCCGCCGGCTAGCCCGCGGTCGCCCGCTCGTTTCTGCGCGGCGAGCGCGAGCAGCACGTCGGCCGCGTCGAGCGGCCGGGCGAACATGTACCCCTGACCGAAGCGGCAGCCGAGCCGGCGCAGCCCCGCGTGCTGCTCCTCGCGCTCGATTCCCTCCGCGACGAGGTCGAGGCCGAGTGCCTGCGCCATCCGCGTGATCGCGATGACGATCGCGCTCTCGGGCTGCCGCTCGCCGACGCCGTCGACGAAGCTCTTGTCGACCTTGAGGACGTCGATGGGCAGCTGTTCGAGGGCGCTGAGCGACGACTACCCGGTGCCGAAGTCATCGATGGCGACCCGTACGCCGACCAGCCGCAGCTCGCCGAGGCGAGCGGCGACTTCCGCCGCCGCCTCTATCAGGACGCTCTCGGTGATCTCCATGACGAGGTCGGTGGAGCTCAGCCCGGCGACGTCTACTGCGGTGAGCACGTCGTCGACGAAGCCCGGGGCGACGAGCTGTCGGGCCGAGACGTTCACGTGGACGGTCAAGTCGGCCGCGCCCGGGTCCTCGGCCCGCCACGCCGCCAGCTGCCGGCAAGCCTCGTGAAGCGCCCACGCGCCGAGCGGAATGATCAGACCGGTCTCCTCAGCTGCGGGTATGAACGCCGCCGGCGGGACGAGCCCGCGCTGGGGATGGCGCCACCGCACGAGCGCCTCGACGCCGATCACGTCGCACGTCTCCAGATCGACGATCGGCTGGTAGTGCAGCAGGAACTCATCGTGCTCGAGCGCGCGGCCGAGGTCTCGGTGCAACTCCATCCGAGCGAGGTGCGCTGCCCGCATCGCTGGTTCAAAGACCGCCTACCTCCCCTTGCCCGCACCCTTCGCCTGATAGAGCGTGAGGTCCGCGTCGCGCAGGAGGTGTTCGCCGCTCACGCCGTCGCCATCCGACAGGGCGATGCCGACCGACGCGTGGGTGAAGACCTCCTGGTCCGCCAAGACAAATGGGCGGCTAAGGTCGGTCAGGATCCGCTCGGCGAGCCCGACCGCCTCCGTCTCGCCGACACTTTCCAGGACGACGGCGAACTCGTCGCCGCCGAGCCGTGCGACGGTGTCGTCGGCGCGCACGCCGCTGGACAACCGCCGGCCGATTGCCGCGAGCAGCCCGTCCCCGGTGAGGTGGCCGAGCGTGTCGTTGACGGTCTTGAAATCATCGAGGTCGATGAGCAGCACGGCGACGCTCGAGACCGCGGTCTCCGCGGTCCAGCGCATGCCCCAGCCGGTCAAGCAGGAGCGCACGGTTCGCCAGCCCGGTGAGCGCGTCGTGGAACGCCTGGTGCGCCAGCTCATCCTCGAGCCGTTTACGCTCTGTGATATCGGGCAAAATCGCGGAGAAGTCCTCGATGTCGCTTGTGTCGTCGCACTGCCCAACGATGACCGCGAGAGTGGGGATGACGCGCCCGTCGCGTGCGCGCAGCGTAGCCTCGCCTCGCCACGTGCCGTCGAAGGCGGCAGCGACCATCGCGGCCGCGATCGCGCCCGCTTCCAGCTCGTCCGCGGCGAAGTCGGCCAGGTTGAGACCGGTGATGTCGGCCTCCGCGTCGACACCGAGCAGGGCGCGGCCCGCTGGGTTGAGGTCGATGAGGTAGCCGTCCGGCTCCACCGTCGCCACGAGGTCGGATGTCGCATCGACGATCTTGGCGAGCCGGCGCTGCTGCGTCTCGACCTGCGCGCTCGCGGTCACATCCCGGACGCTCAAGACCAGTGAACGCACCGATGGCTCGTCGAGGAGGTTCGCGCCGGTCGCCTGGATGGGACGCCAGCCGCCGTCGTAGTGACGCAGCCGCGCACGCAGTCCGACAGCAGCAATCTTCGGCGCCGCCAACTGCCCGCGCAGCGCGCGAGTGAAGGCGACGCGGTCGTTCGGGTGGACGACGTCGAGGAACGAACGGCCCCGTAACCATCCGGGCGGGTAGCCGAGCACCCGGGTCGTCGCGACTCGCTCTGCCGGGTCACGCACAGGCAGCGGTCGAGATGAAAGACCCCGTCGGAGCTGAACTGGACGAGCGGTCGAACGCGTCGGGCGCGAGCGAACAGCGCGGCCTCGGCACACGGGAGGGCACGCGGCCGCCGGACGCGTCGGTGGCTGTTCACATCACCCTTCTCGGCCGGCGCCGAACGTTCTGCAGGAAAACGTGCGGGTCTCCGTCGGCCGGCAACGCTCACACCGCAGTGCATCCGGCCGATAGGGACAGTGACCCGTTGAAGCCGAGAAGGGACGTCGTCATGGCGGTCATCGCATGGGGGCCGATGCTCGAGACCGGGCACGCCGTGATCGACGGGCAGCACCGGCGCCTCGTCGACCTGGTGAACGAGTTGCACGACGCGATGCGCGCCCGAGCGACCGCGGACGTGATCGGCCGCGTGATCAAAGAACTGACTCGCTACACCAGTACCACTTCTCCACCGAAGAGAAGCTGATGGCGAGCTACGGATACAGCGCGACCACGGAGCACGTTGCGGAGCACCAGGCGTTCGTCGAGAAGGTGGGCGAGTTCGCCCGCAAGTACGACGAGGGCAACGTCGCGCTCTCCATCGAGGTCATCGACTTCTTGCGCGCGTGGCTGACCGCGCACATCCTGCGCAGCGACAAGATCATGGTGAAGGAGCTGCTCGCAAAGGGCGCCGCGTAGCCGCACGGGCCGCAGTTCCCGTACGCGCGGTCTCGATGACCATCCTGTCATCGGACCCCGGCTGAGGGTGCTTTCCGTACCCGACCACACCGCCCGGACGCTCGCGCCGGTCAAGCTGGCGCGCTCGCCTCGCGAGGACGACGTCGTCCAGGCGCAGTGACGGCAAGCTCGCTTGCCTTGACCTGCCGGGACCTGCCGGCCCCGCGGCAACAGCTGTGTCACCGGCGTCGGCCGACACCGACGATCAGTGCGGCGTCCCAGTCCAGCTCGCTCTCCGGCAGGGTGGCCAACACGGCCGCGATCTCCCGACGCAGCGCCGTGGCATCGGTCACCAGCCCGGCGGTGGACGCCATCGACAGGCGGTAGTCAAGGAAAGGCTCGATCCCCGGCCATGGCACGAGGGCCGTGGCCGGGTGTACGACGGCCTCGAGGCCAACCGTCTCCAGCAAGGCCCGGACCGCTTCGACCGAGCCCACCCGCTCGCCGAGCACGTCAATGATCTCCCCGGCCGGTGACCGGGTCCGGCCGGTGTGACGGGCGAGCGCATCCAGCACCACCTGCTTCGGCGCGAAGCTTGGCTCAGGGCGAGCCCAGGTCGTGAGGCCGACGACCGGCGAGACGCGCGCCATCTCGCGCACCGCCGTGGCCGGATCAGGAAAGTGGTTGATCCCGAAGAGGCAGACCGCGGTGGCGAACGCACTATCGCGGAACGGCAGCCGCTCGGCGTCCGCACACACGCGGCGCCGAGCCGGGTTATGCCGTAGCTGCCCCGCGGACAGGTCGAGGGCGACCACGTCGGTGAAATGCCGGCCCGCGGCGCCGGTTCCGGCGGCCAGGTCCAGGACGGGCCCGTGGACGACACCGAGGGCGTCGAAGAGCGGCCGGCCGAGATGCCGGTAGACGTGCCGGTCGGCGGCGTCGGCGAAGCTGTCGGCCGATTCGTCGTACGCAGTGGCCACCGACCGTTTGGCGCGCCGGCCCGCTTCGGAACCGCTCACCCAGAACCCCACACCTCGATCCCTTCCCGGGCCCGTGCCGACCACCACACGAGTCCCTCGCGTTCCCGGCGTCGGACCGTCTCGTCGGGCGCGTCGGTGGCTCCCAGCGCCTTCTCCCAGCCGAGTTGCGCCAATCCGCCAAGAAGCGCCAGCCGCAACGCCTCGTCGTCGTGGTCGCCACCCGTGGCGCGGCACACGTCGTCCACCAGTTCGTCGTGCGTCGCGTCGATGCACGCGCCGTTGACCGCCAGAAACCAGGCGAAGTCCACTGCCGCGGGCGCCCACGAGGTGAGGCTGCCCCAGTCCAGGACCACGACCCTCTCGCCGAGGAACCCCAGGTTGGCCAGCTTCAGGTCCCCGTGTACCAGCGTGCAGACGTGGCGGCTCAGGAGCTCGGCCAGCGCCTCGGGCCGCTCGTGCACCCGCGCGACCGCCGCGACGACGTCGGCGGGCACCAGACTCGCGAAGAGCTCCCACCCGCGAACCGCCAGCCGGGGCACGTCGGCGTCGGAGGCGAACCGAGCGCAGACGCGCGGCGACAGGAAGCGGTAGAGCTCGCCCAGCGGAGCGACCCCCTCGGGGACGGGACGGCCCCGGAAGGCAGCGTGCAACTCGGCGGCGGCCGCCGCGATCCGCCGACCCTCGGCCCGGGACAGGCGGTGGCCATCGGGAAACAGCGATGCGGACACATCCCGCATCACGACCAGCCACCGGTCCGGGCCGTCGGCCTCCACCGCCACCATCGCGTGGTCGATCACTGCTGGCGCTCTCGCCAGCGCACCGCACGACCACAGCCGGCCCACCCGCCCGGTGTCGCCGGTCGCCCGCGTGATCCAATCGAGACGAGGGTCGACGTGCTTGACGACCAACGTCTGCCCGTCGGCCAGCAGCACCCGCTCGAGCCGCGCCCCCGACTTGCCCGTCATCGCGAGCGGGTGTCGCGCCACGACGGTCTCGAGCAAACGGGTGACGCCGTGACCGTCGTTGCCGGACTCCCCGCCGACCCAGGGCTCCACCACCGACCCAGTCTGACAGGCGAGTCCACGTCCAGCGCCTGCACCGCCGGCACCGCCTCGACGTCCTGCCGGCATGGCCAGAGGCATCCTCACCGGGAGCCGCTGACGCAAACGGGCAAGACCACGTCGTGCGTGAGCGCAAGACGCGAACGTGGGAACCCGCCGCAGAGGACGAGAGGCGAGAGAACCGCGAGGAGAAGAGCGGCATCCGCAATCACCCGACCGGCCGCGACGTCGAGCAGCCCACAGACATCGACAGCAACGTGTTCGAGGTGCGGCCGTGACGGTTCCTCGTCGCGAAGGAGCCGGAGGAGGCCGGTCCGCACAACGGACGCGAGCGCGCAAGCTGCTGGCACAGCAGCAACGGGTGACCGCGGCGGGCCGCCAGAGCGCCTGCTCAGTGCTCGAACAGTGCCTTGATGTCGTCGGCGGTGAGCGGCGCGGCCAGCATTCCGTCATCGCCCATGACACCGCTGAACAACTCCGCCTTGCGGGCCTTGAGCGCCATCACCTTCTCTTCGACGGTGTCGGCCGACACGAACCGGTAGACCACGACCTTCTTGTCCTGCCCGATCCGATGGGCGCGGTCGACCGCCTGCGCCTCGGTTGCCGGATTCCACCAGGGGTCGAGAATGAAGCAGTAGTCGGCCTCGGTGAGGTTCAGCCCGAAGCCACCGGCCTTCAGGCTTATCAGGAAGACGGGGGCCAGGCCACCCTTGAAGCCGGCGATCGCCTTGTCCCGGTTGCGGGTGCGGCCGTCGAGGTAGCAGTAGCGGATGCCCTCGGCGTCCAGCCGGTCGCGGACCCGGCGGAGGAAGCCGGTGAACTGGCTGAAGACCAATGCCCGGTGACCCTCGGCCGTGAGCGCGCCGAGGTGCTCGACGAGGGCATCCAGCTTGCTCGAGCGCACCGCGTGGTGCCTGTCGTCGACCAGGCCGGCGTCGAGGCTGAGCTGGCGCAGCAGCGTCAGCGACTTCAGGATCGTGAAGCGATTGCGGTCGAGGTCGTCAACCAGACCAAGGATTTTCTGCCTCTCCCGCTGCAGGTAGGTGTCGTAGATCTTACGATGCTTGGGGCTGAGGTCGACCTCGAGCACCTGCTCCTGCTTCACCGGCAGGTCCGAGGCCACCTCCTCCTTGGTACGGCGCCTCATCAGCGGCCGGATCCGCCGCCGCAGCGACGCCAGCAAGGCCGGATCGGATCCGCGCTCGATGGGCCGACGGTAGAAGTCCGAGAACCGGTGCGGGTTCGGGAACAGGCCGGGCGCCACGATCGACAGCAGCGCCCAGAGCTCCATCAGGTTGTTCTCCAGCGGCGTGCCCGTGACCGCGAGCTTGAACGGGGCAGCCAAGCGCCGCGCGTACTGGTAGGTCTTGGCCTGGTGGTTCTTCACGAACTGCGCCTCGTCGAGCACCAGCGCGCTCCAGGGCACGGCTGCGTAGGCCTCGTGATCGATGCGAAACAGCGCGTACGACGTCACGACGACATCCGCAGCCGCCGCCTGGGAGCCGATTGATGCCCCGCTGCGCGCCTGCGTCTCGCTCACGACGGCGACCCGCAGGTCGGGGGCGAACTGTGCGGCCTCACTCGCCCAGTTGCGCACCACGCTGGTTGGCGCGACGACGAGTGCCGGAGCATCGAGCCGCCCCGACTCCTTTGCCCGGCACAGGAGCGCCAGGACCTGCACCGTCTTGCCCAGGCCCATGTCGTCGGCGAGGATGCCGCCGAGCCGGTGGTCGCAGAGGAACGAGAGCCACTCGTAGCCGTCCACCTGATAGGGGCGCAGGGCGGCCTTCAGGGTGACTGGCGGGGCCGGCGGCTCGACCCGGTCGAGGTCTACCAGCGCCGAGACCACCCGGCTCCATCGTTCGCTCTGCTCCTCCACCACGCCGAGTGCCTGCAGCTCCTGCCACAGCCCCGCCTGGTAGTGACTGACCCTGAGCTGCCCGGCGTCGGTGTCCAGCAGGTTGCGGGCCTCCTCGATCAGCCGCCGCAGCTCGTGCAACTCGTCGCGGTCCAGACCAAACCAGGTGCCGCTCGGCAACAGCAGGTGGCTCTCCCCGCGGGCGAGGGCGGTGAACAGGGCGTCGAAGGGGACCTCCTGGCCGTCCACCCACACGGTCACGTGCAGGTCGAACCAGTCGGCGTCGTCGGTCGCATCCGTCGCTCGGATCCGCACCTCCGGCGCGTTGTCGGCGCGACGCAGCTCGGGCCGCCGACCGTGCTCGTACACGACGACGTCCGGCTCGGCCTGCAGCCAAGGCAGCACCTCGTCGAGGAAAGCCACCGTGTCCATGCCGGCGAGGATCACTGGAGACGTCAGCCGATCTCCCCCGGGCTCCTTCACCCACAGCCGGGGCAGCCGCTCGCTCGGCAAACGCACGCTCTGCAGCAGCCGCCACTCCGCGGCGACATCGCGCCCGGCACCGGGACGCTCGGCGCCCAGCGGGTGACTGTGCACGACGTTGCCGACGCGATACTCGAACGCCCACTCCAGACCCACCCGGTGACCGTCGCCGTACGTCACGGTCAGGCCGAGCCGGGGCGGCGCGATCTCCGGCAGCGCGACGGAGCCGTCGGTGGAGGTGACAGTCACCGTCCGCTGCAGCTCGGGGTAGTAATCGCCCAGGAACCGGTCCAGATCGGGCTGCGGGATGTGCAGCGGTTGGTTGTCGCGGATCAAGGCGTACAGCCGGTGGTCCATCGGCTTGTCCAGGCGGGCCAGGACCAAGCCGCCGTCGGCGCACAGGGTCACGCCGTGCGGCGGGACGCCGACGTAGTCGACGGATCTGGCGTCAAGCGCCTGGTCGCCGAGCGCGAGCCGGGGCCTGAGGACCGCGCCTCCGCCGACCGTGTCGCGGGTCAGGTCGAGGGCGAGCGTGGCGGGTGTCGGGGACAGGACGACCCCACCGGCGGGCGGTTTCGCCGGGACCAGCGGCACTCCGCTGGCCACCGCCTGGTCAAGCAGCCGCCACAGCGACGGCCCGAGCTCGTCGAGGTAGAGCGCGTCGCTGTACCCGGCGTACCCGCCGTATCCGGCGCGGGTGCTGGCGTCGCGGACGAGGACGAACTCCCGCAGCGCGGCCGTCTGATCCGCGCGGTGAACCGACCGCCCCTGCTCGAACCGCAGCTGGCTCCAGGAGACACCGGTGCGGACCCACCTGCCGGTAGACCCGAGGACCACCGGACGCAGCCGGACCCGCCGGGAGGGCAGCGTCGTCGTACGACCGATCGTGTACGGCGAGGACTCGTCACGCTCGCCGACCTCGAACTGCAGCGCGATCGGGACGGTCGCCGCCTGCGCTGCCTCCGGCCGGACCACCGGCGTCAACAGCCGCTCCCAATCCGGGGCCGACGCGGTGACGGCGCCACGCCGCCGCCCGTCGCGGGCGGCGACGAGCAGCGCGGCGGCGTGCTTGCACCCGTCACCGACCGGGCAGGTGCAGAAGGCGGTGAACAATGTCTGCCGCACCCGACCGACCCTAGAGGCCGCCGCTGACAGCGCAGGCCAACCAACGGACGTGTCGCGGGCCTCGGTCGGGATCTCGATGGTCGGCGAGCCAGCGCCGGTCCAGCTCGTCCGCGCCGAAGTCGCGGTGCACCAGGTCGGGGGTTCGCCACGCACCGCGGCCCGGCCGAGTGGTGCCTCGCCGTCGCCGCCGCGGTCGGGCGACCAGGTGGTGCTTCCCCCCAGTGCCCGCGGAACAGCGTGGCGACCAGCCCGCCCAGCGCCGCACGCCGGGCTCGGCGTAGCGAGGTGGCCCACGCCCGTCTTCGGCAACGACAGCCTGTACCGCGAATCCGGTTACGTCGCCCTGAGCCACGGGCGGCACGGCAACGACCTGTACACCGCGACCCAGCGGACACCTCGACCCCGACACTGACCAGGCGCACCTCCCAACGTCACCCGAGCCCCGCAGCGATCCGTTGACCGACCTCGTCCGCGCGATGCGATTCCAGCCCTGCATAACGGTCGGGTGGCGAGCCGATGCAGAAAGTCGAGGACGCCACGCGGCCCCTCCACAGTGAGGTCGACCTCGCGGAGGAGCTGCGGCGGCGTCTCCTAACAACCGCACAGCTACGCGCAGCCCTTCACGACCTTCCGCTGTCGGCTCCGCGACGGTGGCGAAGGCGGGCAGGCATGACCTCGAGTCCGTACTGCCTGGCAATACTCCGCGCTGCCTCGTCGATCGGTCCGGCCCACGCGTCGAGGTCCGCGATCCGCCTGGTGTGAAGCGGCGACGGCATACTCCTTGTCCTCCAGCCAGGCGCCGCTGTCGCGGATCGCTTCGGCGTTCCGCAGCGCCTCCCCGGCGGCGACGACGGTCGCGCGCGCCGCTTCAAGGCGGGGAGCTACGGAAACCTGGCAGTTGTGGATCTCCTGTAGTCCGTAGAGCCCGAGGTAGCGAACGCCGCTCGCGGCCGCGTGTTCGCCGAGATACGGTAAGCGGCCGGACGGCCAGAGATGACGGCGACGGCGGCGAACCGTGCCGCCAGCGTGCCGCCAGCGGCTACAACAGCTCTACGATCCCCTGTAAGGGCCGGGCAGCGGCCGGGTCCTCGACGATCGGGCTGAGGGTGCCGTCGAAGTCCAGACAGAGCCCGACTTGCGGCGCCCGCTCGACTAGCCGAACCGCGTGCTCGGCAACGGTGAGATGTGCACTCACCGCGTCGGCACCAGCGACACGTCGCACTCCTGGCCGGGGAACAAATGGACCGTCTCGTCGTGGACGAGAACCTGAATGGGGTTGGTACCCCCGGCTCGTGACGTCAGGCGCATGTGGTCCTCGGCAAGCGCGACGTCGATGCGTTGGCCGC
>DATGDX010000103.1:0-7048 GCA_035310665.1 Mycobacteriales bacterium
AGATCCGAGGAAAGACAACGTCGTCAGTCCGAAGTGCGAGTCAGGAACGCCCGGGAGCACCGGGCATCGCGATCCTGACGGCCGTCCATCGCTGTGGGGGTCAGGACGCCCGGGGACACGCGCACCGATACTCACTGTCCGTACACGTTGAAGTACCGGAGGGCTACGTAGTCGAGGCCACGCATTGCGTGAAAGCTTCGTAGCACACCCTCGTTAAACAGCTTCGCCGCACCGTAAAGGGTCTCGTTGGCGTAGGGGTGGTGTGTTTCCTTGGTCGGGAAGTTCTCCGCCAGGTCGTACACCGAGGCCGACGAGGAGAAGACCAGCTTGCCGACCTCGGCATCGGTCGCGGCCTCGACCACGTTGAACGTCCCGTCGGCCATGACCTCAAGGGCCGTGCGCGGCTCGGCGGCACATTGCGTGATGCGTATGGCCGCGAGGTGAAAAACGACGTCTGCGCCCGCGCACATCTCTCGGACGAGCGGTGCGTTGCGGATGTCTCCCTCCACCAACAACACGCGCCCGGAGTCGAGAGCCCTCGCCAAATTGGCGTGTCGGCCGCGCACCATGTTGTCCAAGACACGGATTCGAGCGACGCCCGCGTCGAGGAGCTGGTCCACGAGGGATGACCCGATCGTGCCGGCGCCTCCGGTCAGCAGGACAGTGCTTCCGGCCAGTGACGCCGCCTTCATTTCCGAGCTCCTCGCCGCACCACGGTGCATCATCGTCGTTATGTTGGAACAAATAGTAGCAGAGTGCACACGCTGGGTCATGAACACGGGAGCGTCCGCCCGGCTCATTCCGCCCCACGCGGGGCGCTGCTCGACGGAGCCGTCAGTCGCCGGGACCGGTTCGCACCGCACCCGCGAGCCCCGCGATGCCCAGCCCGACGAGCACCGCGGGGAGCACCCATCGGGCGTCGAGCCGCAGATCGATCACGCCGGCGAGGAGCGTGACCAGGCCGAGCGCCGCGAACAGCAGCCCGGCGAGCAGCGAGGTCAGGTCCAGGTCATGCGGTCGCACCGCGCACCTCCAGTTGTCCCATGCCGACCTCGGCGCGCAGCTCGAGCCGGCCCTGCGACGGCCCCTGCGCGGGCACCGTGACGGGCGGCGCAGCCCGTTGCCCTCCATCGTGGCGCCGAACACCCGCAGCTCGCCGAGCCCGACCCGGGCGTGCACGGTGACGGTGACCGTGCGGGGGACGACGACGGTCAGCTCGCCCGCGCCGAGCTGACCGCCACGTCCCGGCGGGCACCGGCGAAGGCCACCCGCGACAGGTCGACCGTGCTGTTCCCCATCCCGAGCCGGTACGCCGGCCGGACGTCCGCCAGCGCCGCCGGGGTGAACGCCCGGTCCCCGACGCCGCCGGCGACCGGCACGCGGGGGGTGGTGAGGGCTGCGAGCAGCGCGATCGCGAGCGCGACCCCGACGGCGATGAGCCAGCGGGCACGGCCCCGCCACGCGCCGACCACGAGTCCCGCGCCGACGACGACCAGCGCGGTGGCGAGCAGGGTGGTCGCGCCGACCGCGACGACGCCCGCGCGGTCGGCGGCGAGCAGCAGCCCGCTCGCCAGCAGCGCGACGCTCACCGTCCCGAGACCGAGCGGCGATCGCTGCCGTGGCTCGGGAGGGGCCGGCGGCGGCATGGGGTAGGTGACGTCCGCGCCGGAGGCCGGCCACCCGACCGGGTCGTTCCCGGGCGGGTACACGGGGGCCGCCGCACGGGCGCGGTCGATCGGCGCCCGCCGCGCGTACAGCACGAGCGCGACCACGACCGCGGCGAGCAGCAGACCGCCCGGCGGCCCGGGGTCGCCGACGGCGAAGGCGAACAGCCGAGGGCGAGCGCGATCACGGCCAGCACGGTGAGTACGCCGCCGCGTCCGCGCAGCAACCGCTGGGCCTCGGATTCCGGGGCACCATCCTCCGGGATGAGCAGCCAGCCGAGCGCGTAGAGCAGATGCCGCTGCCCCCGAACACGGCGAGCACCGGCAGCAGGACCCGGAACAGCACCGGGTCGACGCCCAGGTAGCGCCCCACGCCACCGCACACGCCGGCCACGACTCGGTCGTCCCGGCTGCGGGTCAGCACGTGCCGGACCGGCGTGGGGGCGCCCCCGGCGCTCGTTCCGGTGGTCGATTCGGTCATGCCCCGAGCGTGCGCGGCGGCGGCGCTCGGGTGCATCCGGGATCAGCCCGGATCCGCCCCGGATGTGCCCGGGGCGACGATCTGTGACGATCTCAGGGTGACCGCACCGACACCCCCGGCGCCGCTGCGCCGTTGCGCCGACGGGCGGCTGCTTGCCGGCGTCGCGACCGGCGTCGCCGCGCACCTGGGCCTGCCGGTGCTGATCGTCCGGGCGGCCTTCGTCGCGCTCACCCTAGCGGGCGGGATCGGGGCCAGCTGTACGCGGCGTACAGGATCGTGCTGCCGGTGGAGACCGACCGCGGCGTGGCACGTGCGGGTGCGGGCGAGGTGCTCGCGCTCGCCAGCCTCGCCGCGGGGATGCTGCTGCTCCCCGCGCTGGGCGTCGCGGCCGACACGCGCCGGATCGGGCCGATCGTGCTCGCCGGCCTCGGCGTCGCCCTGTTGTGGCGTCAGGCGGACGACGAGGCGCGGGCGCGGTGGCGGGCACGCGCGCTGGCCCGCCCCTCGGCGTACGCGCGGACCGCGCTCGGGGTGGCGCTCGTCGCCGTCGGGCTCGCGGTGTTCCTCGCCGCCCGCGGCGAGCTGCGGCAGGCGCGGGAGGGCCTGCTCGGCACGGTCGTGGTCGTGGCCGGCCTCGCGCTCGTCACCGGACCGTACTGGGTGCGCACCGCGCGCGATCTCACGGCGGAGCGCCGGGAGCGCATCCGCGCGCAGGAGCGCGCGGAGCTGGCCGCCCACGTGCACGACTCCGTCCTGCACACGCTTGCGCTGATCCAGCGGCACGCCGCGGATCCTGCCGCGGTGACGCGTCTGGCCCGGGCTCAGGAGCGGGACCTGCGGGGCTGGCTGTACCGGCGCGCGCCGGACGCCGGCTCGCTGCGGGCCGCGGTGGAGGGGGCGGCGGCCGAGGTGGAGGACGCGCACGGGCTTCCGGTCGAGGTCGTCGCCGTCGGCAACTGCCCGATGGACGAGCGGCTGGCCGCCCTGGTGCAGGCGGCGCGCGAGGCGATGGTCAACGCGGCACGGCACTCGGGGGCCGCGGCGGTGTCGGTGTACGTCGAGGTCGAGCCGGACCAGGCGGCGGTGTTCGTGCGCGACCGCGGGCAGAGCTTCGAGCCCGACGCGGTGCCGGCGGAGCGGCTGGGGCTGCGGGAGTCGGTGCTGGGGCGTACGGCGCGACACGGCGGGCGCGCCGAGGTGCGCAGCGCGCCGGGGGAGGGGATGGAGGTGCGGATCACCGTGCCGAGGTGCGCGGCGTGAGCCGGCCCCGGGTCGTGCTCGTCGACGACCACGCGCTGTTCCGGGCGGGGGTGCGCGCCGAGTTGGGCGAGCGGGTGGAGGTGGTCGGCGAGGCCGGCGACGTCGCCTCGGCGGTCGACGTCGTCCGCGCCACCGCGCCCGACGTCGTCCTCCTCGACGTCCACATGCCCGACGGGGGTGGGCGGGCGGTGCTCGACGCGCTCGCCGACGCCCCGCAGGCCCCGCGGTTCCTCGCGCTGTCCGTGTCCGACGCGCCCGAGGACGTCATCGACGTGGTCCGCGGCGGTGCCCGCGGGTACGTGACCAAGACGATCGCCCCGGAGGACCTGGCCGCGGCGGTGGACCGCGTCGCCGCGGGCGACGCGGTGTTCTCGCCACGGCTGGCCGGGTTCGTGCTCGACGCGTTCGCCGGGGTCCCGCCCCCGCGGGAACGCGAGGTGCTGCGGTTCATCGCCCGCGGCTACACCTACCGCGAGGTGGCGCTGGAACTGGTCATCTCCACCCGGACGGTCGAGTCGCACGTGTCCGCGGTGCTGCGCAAGCTGCAGCTGTCCAACCGGCGAGAGCTCAGCCGGTGGGCTCGCGCGCGCCGCCTTGTCTGATCTGACGCGCGAGGGGCACCGGGCTGCCCGGTGGCTGGACGACGTCGTGTAGATCGTCGGGTGCGGCGACGAGCCGTGACGATCGTGCCGTCGTGCCGGGCACACACGAGGATCACCACGGCTGCCCGAGATCAGGCTCTGTTCCGGACCGAGCTCAGTCGGTCGGGACGACCCGGAACGCCTCGGCGAGCCGGCCCTCCGGCATCCGCGCGAGGCGGGCATTGCGCCCCATCCAGTCCCGGAGCAAGCCGTCGAGGTCGTCCATGTGCCCGGTCTGGCTTGCGTGAGCCCGCAGCGCGCCCTTCTTGCGGTCGAACGCGTCGGTGACGTCCACGAAGTGATCCGTAGCCGAGCCCGCCATCAGCCACACCTCCCGGACCGTCCACGCGTCCAGCCCCTCCTCGCGCAACAGCTCCGGGTGAGCGAACGGGTTGCGTGCGTCGGGGTAGACCGCGCAGATCGTCGCCTCCCCCGCGGCCAGGTGATCGGGGTGCGAGGCGTGGATGCGGGCCCAGTTGCGGTGCGGGCTCTGGGTGAGCACGCGGTCGGGGCGCACCTGACGGATGACCCGGGAGATGTCCCGGCGCAGGGACAGCGAGACCTCCAGGCGCCCGTCGGGGTAGCCGAGGAACCGCACGTCCTCGACCCCGAGGCACTTCGCGGCGGCCCGCTGCTCGTACCGCCGGATCACCACCATGTCCTCGCGGGAGACGCCCGGGTCGAAGCCGCCCGCGTCCCCGTCCGTGACGACGCAGTAGGTGACCTCGATCCCCGCGTCCGTCCAGCCCGCGACCGTCCCGGCCGCGCCGAAGTCGACGTCGTCGGGGTGGGCGGTCACGACCAGGATCCGGGAGACGTCGCCGTCCGCAAGCACCCGGCCATGGTAAGTGGTCGTCCGCGCGCCGCGGCCCAGCAACGTCGGCCCGCGCGCCTAGACTCGCGAGGCGATGACCGAGGCCATGACAGCCGCGACGCCGTCGCCGCCTGCGGGCGCGACCACGGCGGCCACGCCAGCGCCCGCCACCGGGACGCCCACCGGGGGGACGACGCTCGGCGGCGACGGCCCGGAGACGCTGCTCCACCCGCGGCGGCGGCAGCCCGCGGACCCCGCTGCGCTGCTGGCCGACCTCAACCCGCAGCAGCGCGCCGCCGTGCTGCACGAGGGCGGCCCGTTGCTCATCGTCGCGGGCGCGGGCTCCGGCAAGACCCGGGTGCTGACCCACCGGATCGCCTACCTGCTCGACGCCCGGGGTGTGCAGCCCGGGCAGATCCTCGCCATCACGTTCACGAACAAGGCCGCCGGCGAGATGAAGGAGCGTGTCGCGGCGCTCGTCGGGCGCCGGGCGCGGGCGATGTGGGTGAGCACCTTCCACTCCGGGTGCGTGCGGATCCTGCGCGCCGAGGCGAAGACGCTCGGGTTGTCCCCCTCGTTCTCCATCTACGACCAGGGCGACGCGCAGCGGCTGATGACGCTGGTCTGCCGGAACCTCGACCTGGACCCCAAGCGGTTCCCGCCCCGCGCGCTCGCCGCGCGGGTGAGCGCGCTGAAGAACGAGCTGGTCGACGAGGAGACGCTCGCGGCTCGCGCCGCGACGTTCGTCGAGCGCACGTTCGCCGAGGTCTACGCGCACTACCAACGCCGCCTTCGCGAGGCCAACGCGCTCGACTTCGACGACCTCATCACCACCACGGTCGCCCTGCTGCAGGCGTTCCCGCAGGTTGCCGAGCACTACCGGCGCCGGTTCCGGCACGTGCTCGTCGACGAGTACCAGGACACCAACCACGCGCAGTACGTCCTGGTCCGCGAACTCGTCGGCGGCCGGGACGCGACCGACCCGCCGCCCGCCGAGCTCGCCGTGGTCGGCGACGCCGACCAGTCGATCTACGCCTTCCGCGGCGCGTCGATTCGGAACATCCTCCAGTTCGAGGAGGACTACCCGGACGCGACCGTGATCCTGCTGGAGCAGAACTACCGCTCCACGCAGACGATCCTCTCCGCGGCCAACGCGGTGATCGCGCGAAACCCGGACCGGAAGCCGAAGAGGCTGTGGTCCGACACGCGCGAGGGCGCGCACATCGTCGGCTACGTCGCGGACGACGAGCACGACGAGGCCGCGTTCGTCGCCGAGGAGATCGACCGGCTCGCCGACGACCACCGGGTGACCCCGGGCGAGGTCGCCGTCTTCTACCGCACCAACGCCCAGTCCCGCGTGTTCGAGGAGGTGTTCGTCCGCGTCGGCCTGCCCTACCGCGTCGTCGGCGGCGTGCGCTTCTACGAGCGGCGGGAGGTCCGTGACCTGCTGGCGTACCTGCGCGTGGTGGCCAACCGCACCGACACGGTGAGCCTGCGGCGCATCCTGAACGTTCCCCGGCGGGGGATCGGCGAGCGCGCCGAGGCGTGCGTCGAGGCGCTGTCCCAGCGCGAGCGGGTGCCGTTCGCCGACGCGCTCGAGCGGTGCGCCGAGGCCCCGGGCATCGCGGCCCGCTCGGTGAACGCGATCCGCGAGTTCGTCGCCCTGCTCGCCGAGCTGCGCGAACTCGTCGGGTCGGGCGTCGGGCCGGCGGACGTGCTGGAAGCGGTGCTGGAGCGCACCGGCTACCTCCGGGAGCTCCGGGACAGCGGCGACCCGCAGGACGAGGGGCGGGTGGAGAACCTCGAGGAGCTGGTCGCGGTCGCCCGGGAGTTCGAGGAACGCAACCCCGAGGGGTCGGTGCGGGACTTCCTCGAGCAGGTGGCCCTCGTCGCCGACGCCGACGAGATCCCGGATGCGGACACCGGCGGCTCGGGGGGCGTGGTGACGCTGATGACGCTGCACACCGCGAAGGGGCTCGAGTTCCCGGTCGTGTTCCTCACCGGCCTCGAGGACGGCGTCTTCCCCCACTCCCGCTCGCTCGGCGACCAGCCCGAGCTCGAGGAGGAGCGCCGGCTGGCGTACGTCGGTGTCACGCGGGCCCAGCAGAGGCTCTACGTCTCCCGGGCCGTCATCCGCTCGGCCTGGGGTGCCCCGGCCCACAACCCGGCCTCCCGCTTCCTCGACGAG